>JAABTO010000021.1 GCA_011389835.1 Desulfotignum sp.
TCGCCTGGCCATGCAGGTACTGCACAGGCCATAGATTTCCATCCGGTGCTGAAGCATATGAAATCCATACTCTTTGGCGACTTTCTGCTGCTGCTTTTCCAGGGCTTCATCCTTGAACTCCAGAATGGTGCCGCATTTGGTACAGATCATATGATCGTGGTGGATGCCCAGGTGACGGTGCTCGTAAAGCGGTTCCCCCCCGTCGAATGCGACCTTGGAAGCAAACCCGAACCGGCACAGATGTTCCATGGACGATACCACGAACGCATCACTGAACTGGTAGCCGTTTTTTTTCAATTGTTGGACGATGTCTTCCTGGCTCACATGGTGGTCCAGTTGTAAAAACGCCTCAAGCACCTGAAACCGTTCATCGAAACGATCCAGGCCCTGTTCCTGGAACAGCCGGATAAACTGTTTTTTTTCCTGTTCGTGGGTATTTATCATTGTTCTTAATGTCCTGTAAAAATAAGACTCTAAGATATGATAGCGCGCGTGGTCTGTCAAGCTGACATAAAATGAAATTCCAATTGATTTTATGTCATACAAATCATATCATTAACAGTTATGACCTTTTCTATGAACACACATTATGATGTGGTGGTGGTCGGCGCTGGTCATGCCGGATGTGAGGCGGCTCTGGCCGCAGCCCGCATGGGATGTGCCACCCTGCTTCTGACCATTGATCTGGATAAAATCGCCGCCATGCCGTGCAGTCCGTCCATCGGCGGTATGGCCAAGGGACAGCTGGTCAAGGAAATCGATGCGCTGGGCGGTCAGATGGCTTTGACCACGGATGCGTCCGCCATCCAGTTTCGAACACTGAACACCCGGAAAGGCCCGGCCGTCCACTCCACCCGGACCCAGAACGACAAAGCCCTGTATTCCCGGCACATGAAAACGGTTCTGGAAAACAGCCCCAACCTGGATCTGAAACAGGCCATGGTCAAAACATTGATAATTGAAAATCATCAGGTCACCGGCATTGTGGATGCAACCGGGTTTGAATATACCGCCGGCTGTGTGATCCTCACCACGGGCACGTTTCTGCGGGGCACGGTCCATATCGGAGCCAGCCGGATCAATGCCGGCCGGGCCGGAGAGTTTTCATCCATCGACCTGGGCCGGCACCTGACGGATCTCGGATTTGACATGGGGCGCATGAAAACCGGAACCCCTCCCCGGCTTCATGCCGACAGCATCGATTTTTCATGCTTCAGACAACACGAATCCGACAGCCAGGCTGTCCCGTTCTCATTCAGGACCTCATCCATCACCACCCCCATGCTGCCCAGCTTTATGGGACACACCAATAACCGGACCCATGATATCGTCCGAAACAACCTGAAACATTCCGCCCTTTACGGCGGGCATATCAAAGGGCAGTCCGCCCGGTACTGTCCGTCTTTTGAAGACAAGATCGTCAAATTTCCAGACCGGGACAGCCACCATATCATTCTGGAATATGAAGGAATTCATAGCAAGGAAATTTATGCTTCAGGTCTGGGCAACAGCCTGCCGCTGGAGATCCAGTACCAGGTGGTGCGGTCCGTGAAAGGCCTGGAACAGGCAGAGATCATGCGGCCGGCCTATGCCATCGAATATGATTACATCAATCCGCTGGAGCTGTTTGCGACCCTGGAAACCAAACGGATCAAAGGACTTTTTCTGGCCGGACAGATCAACGGCACCTCTGGATATGAAGAAGCCGGAGGCCAGGGGCTGCTGGCCGGAGTCAACGCGGCCTGCAAAATTCACAAGCGGCCGCCTCTTGTGCTGGACCGCTCCCAGGCTTATCTGGGTGTCATGATCGATGATCTGGTCACCCGGGGCACCACCGAACCTTACCGCATGTTCACTTCCAGGGCTGAATACCGACTCATGCTCAGGGAAGACAATGCCGATCTTCGCCTGGCCGAAATTGGCCACGAATACGGACTGATCGACTCAGACCGTCTGGCGTTCTGCCGGGAAATCGAACACCAGGCCTGCAGGGAAATCCAACGGGTGCGGCACACCGTGGTCAAACCGGAAACCGCTGTCAACCAGCACCTTGTTTCCCTGAACAGCCCTCCCATCACCACCGGTGTCAAACTGGCACAACTGCTGAAACGGGCTGAACTCAATTATCAGGACCTGATCATCATTGCCCCGCCGTCAGAACCGGTTCCCGCCCGGGCGGCCCGACAGGTGGAAATTGAGATCAAGTATGAAGGATATATCACCCGGCAGATCAATGAAATCAAAAAATTCAAACACCTGGAACAAATTCACATACCGGCTCAGTTCGACTTCAGCAAAGCCCATGGACTGTCCAATGAAGTCCGGGAAAAACTGAAAAAAATTCAGCCGGAAACCCTGGGTCAGGCATCACGGATCGACGGCATGACTCCTGCGGCCATCTCGGTGCTGATGGTGGCCATTGCCGCGTACAATACCCAGAAATCCGCTTGACTTGACCGGGTTGACACTTATCATTAACCTTAAAAAATTAAACTGTTAATGATATGATCTTGCGAGGTAAAAATGGCCGATGATTATTACAATATTCTAGGCATCGATAAATCGGCAAGTGCCGCGGAAATCAAGAAAGCCTACCGCAAACTTGCCATGAAGTATCACCCGGACAAAACCAAGGGGAACAAAGAACTCGAGGACAAGTTCAAGAAAATCAGTGAAGCCTATGCCGTTCTCAGTGACCCGGAAAAACGAAAACAGTATGATACCTATGGCTCAGCCGATTTCCAGCAACGCTATTCCCAGGAAGATATCTTCAGGAATTTTGATCTGGGGGATATTCTAAAGGAATTCGGATTCGGCGGCGGCCGGGGAGGATTTTCTGCATCTTTCGGCCAGGCCGGGCCCCGGGGCCGATCCAGTGGTTTTTCCGGCGGGAACCCGTTTTTCCAGAACACGGGCGGCGGATTCGGCCAGCAGCGGGCCCATCCCCAGACACCGGGCAAAGATATCGAATATGAAATACCACTGACCCTGGAAGAACTGATCCACGGCACCAAAAAAACCATCACCATCAGTCAGGGCTCGGCCACCAATGCCATTGAAGTGCGCATTCCCAAAGGATTGACCAAAGGCAAAAAAATCCGCCTGGCCGGCAAAGGAGAGCCTTCTCCTCATGGGGGGCCGGCCGGTAATCTGTACATCAAATCCAAGCCGGTCGCCACAGGGGAATTTTCCATCGACGGCAACGACGTGGTTTTAAACAAAACCGTCAAGCTGACCCAGGCTCTGCTGGGAGACAAACTGGAAATCCCGACACCGACCGGGAAAACCATGAACCTGACACTGCCGGCCGGCACAAAGCACAAAGCCAGAATGCGTCTGACCGGACATGGCATTCCCCATATGAAAGGAAATGGTTGCGGAGATCTGTTTGTTGTGATTAATATAGACATGCCCAAAAAACTGACCGACAAACAGAAAAAAATCATCCAGGAACTCAAAGCCTCAGGATTGTGATGTACCATGCCTGAATTTATTCCCCTGATTTCCCGCCAGGCCATCCAGAACCGTGTCCGAAAAATCGGGGCACAGATCACCCGGGACTATCAGGGAAAAGACCTGATCTTGACCGGCATTTTAAAGGGTGCATTCATGTTTATGGCGGATCTGTCCAGGCAGATCAAAATAGAGCATGAAATTGATTTCATCGGTGCTTCTTCCTATGAAGGTACCCATTCCACCGGACAGATCGTTTTCACCAAACAGCCGGATCTGGAGTTCAAAAACCGGGATGTTCTGCTGGTGGAAGACATCGTGGATACCGGCAGCACCCTGAGCAAAATCATCGAGTTCGTCACGCTTCTCAACCCGAAATCCGTGGCTGTCTGCACCCTGATCGACAAGCATGAACGCCGGGAAAAAGAGATCCATGTCAGGTATGCCTGTTTTTCCCTTGAAAAAGGATTCATTGTCGGATACGGGCTGGATTATGATGAAAAATTCAGAAACAAGCCCGAAATATATGACCTGAAACCATAAGGGGACGCATCATGATTATCACTTGTGAGAAATGTGCGACACGATTCACCCTGGATGAATTCCTGCTTGATGCAGCCGGATCCACCGTACGTTGCAGCCGGTGCAAGCACATATTCACGGCCTTTCCCCCTCCCTTGGAACCTGAATTCGACACTTTTGAGTTTGATGACACCGACTTTGAAAAAGAACCTGAAAATCTGATTGAAAACGGCTCACAGGAAACATTTGAACCTGAGAAACTGGAACTGGAAACGATCGATCCGGATGAAATAGAAACCGAATTTAAGGAAGCTGCCACCGCAGCAGATGAGGAACTGGATCTGTCAGAGGATCTGGATGAAAAAGAACCCGGGGTCAGCGATCAAACGACGCCATTCCCCCTGGAAGACAATGATCCGCTCAAGCAAACAACCCGGGACGATGATATCGTTAACGATGTGACAGACACCCCTGACACCCCGTATCATGAACCGCCTCCACCCCGCCGTCCGGCGCGGGCATCTCTGATTCATCCGCTGGACCAGGAAGCCGAATTAACCGCGGACGAGGAGACGCCTTTGCCCCAAAAAAGATCCCGGACAGGGCTTTTGATTCTGGTGGTGGTGTTCCTGTTTTTACTGGCAGGCGGCGGCTATGTTGCCGCCCCGTTTTTTGGATACAAAATCCCGTTTCTGCCGGAAGTCCAGATCCCGTTCATTCAGAAGTATCTGACTGAAAAAACAACTGAATCCGTGTCCTATCCGGATCCGATACCGGATCAGAAAAGTGTGACCGGCCGGTTTATCACCAACGATACGGCTGGGGAGCTGTTCATCATCACCGGCAAAATCGAAAATCCCGCACAGATTCCCTACCGCCGCATTCAGGTGAAAGGGACCCTGTTCCAGAAAGAACAAAAAGCGGTCATGAGCCAAACCGCCTTTTGCGGCAACATTCTCCCTGAAGAAACCCTGAGAACCAGCCCGATCGAAGATTTGACCGCCCAGCTGAAAACTCCCGGAAAAACGGCGGATATCAATGATAAAATCATGCCCGGCGAGGCGGTGCCGTTCATGCTGGTGTTTTCCGATCTGCCCCAGAACCTGGAGAACTTCACCGTGGAGGTTGCGGAGTTTGAAAATGCAGACCCTTAACCCTTCCCCTGCTGACCGATGAAACAAAGCGCCATGGATCCGGTGTCATGCCGTCAGAAAATCAGACACACCCTGGAAAATGCGGAACACCCGTCCCCGCCGGATCCGGACAGATATGAGCCCACGGCTGTCATGGCCCTGTTTTTGTTCAACCAGAACATCCCGGAACTGTTGTTCATCCAGAAAGCGGATGTGGCGGGATATCCCTGGCGCAATCAGATGGCCTTTCCCGGGGGACACGTGGATGACACCGATGACAGCCTTTTGGAAACCGCATTACGTGAACTTGAGGAAGAGCTGGGCATTCATCCGGAAAATGTGGAGGTGATCGGCTCCATCGGTCATTTCCAGACCATCAACCACAAAGACATCCAGGCGTTTACCGGCATATGGAACCAGCAGGAGCCCATCCGGTTCGATCCGGCGGAAATCAGCCGGGTGTTTCAGATCCCGGTGTCTCATCTGGTCGACCTGCACCGGAAAAAAGGGTATCTGGGACAAACCCCGCCGATCATGGATCTGACTTACCCGTTCGGGGAGGTGGTCATATGGGGGGTAACGGCAAAAATCCTTCACCACATGCTGAACGTCTTGATTCAAAACTGAGAACAGGCAGAATCATTCTTTTCCGTTCCGCCGCCACAGCCGGGATCCGATTTTAACTATCAGAAAAAAGCACAACCCTCCCAGCATTCCCGGAAACCATACATGTTCAACCAGATCCGGTTCCGACCATGCCACGGTCACCCCTGTCAGTGCGAATAAAAAAACCAGCATCAGAATGCCCATCATTATCCGGCAGACCGCAGTGCTATCATACCAGGGAATATATTGTTTTCTGAAAAATGGGGGTCGATCCGGTTTCATGGGCGATTTACACCATATATTGTATTTTTTTGCTTGACACACAACAACATATTGGCTAATTTGGTTTTGACTGATCATATATCCAGTCAGGACACGCTGTGTCGGTATGTCAGCACAGCGGCATACTAAGTCAAATTGAATCTGATTTCAAGAGGTGGACATGTTTGAACAAATAAAAAAACGGGATGGGCGGATCACGGCATTTGACTCTTCAAAAATCACCAGAGCCATTGAAAAAGCAGGCCAGGCCACTGGAGAATTCAACGGCCGGGAAGCCAAACGGCTCACCCTGAGGGTGTTGACTTTGGCCCGGGATCTTCAGCTGGGCCCGGTGCCGGAAGTGGAGGAGATCCAGGACATCGTGGAACGGGTCCTCCTGGATTCCCCGTTTTACAAAACTGCCAAAGCCTATATTATCTACCGGGAACAGCACAACCAGCTCCGCAGGATCGCCATCCGGCAGAACGTGGACCTCATGGAATCCTATATCTCCCAGATGGACTGGAAGGTCAAAGAAAACAGCAATATGAGCTACTCCCTTCAGGGCCTGAACAACTACATCTCCTCGGACATCACCGCCGAATACTGGCTCAACAGAATCTATCCGCCGGCGGTGCGGGAAGCCCATTACAACGGGGACATCCATCTGCATGACTTGAGTCTCTTGTCGGTTTACTGCGTAGGGTGGGATCTTCAGGACCTGCTTTTAGAAGGATTCAAAGGCGTGGCAGGCAAGGTGGAATCCTCGCCCCCCAAACATTTCAGAAGCGCCCTGGGACAGATCGTCAACTTTTTTTATACCCTCCAGGGAGAAGCGGCCGGTGCCCAGGCCATGTCCAATTTCGACACCCTGCTGGCGCCGTTTGTCAGAGAGGATCAACTCAGCCCCAAAGAGGTGAAGCAGGCCCTCCAGGAATTTGTCTTCAACATCAACATCCCCACCCGGGTGGGATTTCAGACCCCGTTCACCAATATCACCATGGATTTGAACGTACCGGCCACCCTTAAGGATTCTCCGGTGATCATCGGCGGCAAATATAAAGAAACCACCTATGCCGGGTATCAGAAAGAGATGGATATGATCAATAGCGCCTTTGCCGCGGTCATGATGGAGGGAGATGCCAAAGGTCGGGTCTTTACCTTTCCCATCCCTACCTACAACATCACCCGGGATTTCGACTGGAACAATCCCAACCTGGAAAACATCTGGAAAATGACCGGCAAATACGGGATCCCCTATTTTTCCAACTTTGTCAACTCCGACATGTCCCCGGATGATGCAAGGTCCATGTGCTGCCGCCTGCGTCTGGACAACCGGGAACTTCGCAAGCGGGGCGGGGGCCTGTTCGGTGCCAATCCATTGACCGGCTCCATTGGTGTGGTCACTCTGAACCTGCCCCGGATCGGATATCTGGCTGACAATGAAACCGACTTTTTCCAGCGCCTGGACAAACTGACTCAGCTGGCAGCCGAATCGTTGAGTATCAAGCGCAAGATTCTGGAAAAATTCACCCACGGCGAGCTGTATCCCTATTCCAAGTTCTACCTGAGAAAAATAAAGGAAAGCACCGGCGTCTACTGGCGGAACCATTTTTCCACCATCGGTATTCTGGGCATGAACGAGGCCTGCATCAACTTCATGAACCAGGGTATTGCCACGCCGGACGGCCAGGCATTTGCTGTGCGGGTCATGGACCATCTGCGCAAGAAGATCGAAGCGCTTCAGGCGGAAACCGATGAGATCTTCAACCTGGAAGCCACCCCGGCCGAAGGCACCACCTACCGGTTCGCCAATCTGGACAAAAAGAAATTTTCAGATATCATCTGTGCCAACGAGACAGAGTACCAGCAGGGCAGCGACCCCTTCTACACCAACTCCACCCATCTGCCTGTGAATTATACGGATGACCTGTTCGAGGCCCTGGAACTCCAGGACCCGCTCCAGATCCGATACACCGGCGGGACAGTCCAGCATCTGTTTTTAGGCGAAGAGGTCAGCGACATCACTGTGGTCAAACAACTGGTGAACAAGGTATCCAACACCTTTAAACTGCCTTATTTCACACTGACCCCCACCTTTTCCATCTGCCCGGCCCACGGCTACATTGCCGGAGAACACCCGACGTGCAACACCTGCCAGGCAGACACGGAAATCTACTCCCGGGTGGTGGGGTATCTGCGGCCCGTGGCCCAGTGGAACAACGGCAAGCAGACCGAATTTGCCATGCGCAAAACGTTTAACGTGGCCTGAGCGGACATGCACATCGGCGGATTTCAGAAAAATTCTTTGATCGACTTTCCAGGCACCGTTGCCTGCGTGGTCTTTACCTCAGGATGCAATTTCAAATGCCCCTACTGTCACAACCCCGAACTGGCGGCCGGCCCTGTAAACGGTGTCGGCCCCCTGAATACCTCAGACATTTTTTCTTTTTTGTCGAAAAGAAAAGGATGGGTGGACGGCGTGGTCATCACCGGGGGAGAACCCTGCCTGCAGCCGGATCTGACCGAGTTTATCCAGCAGCTCAAACAGATGGGACTCGCCGTCAAGCTGGATACAAACGGATCGCGCCCGTCCGTTCTGTCCCGACTGCTCGACCGTTCTCTGTTGGATTATGTGGCCATGGACATTAAAACCGGGCCGGACAGATACCCGGACATTATGACATCCGCCCCCGGCAGCGATGTTATTTTTCAAAGCATACAGATGATCATGGCGTCAGCTCCGGACTATGAATTCCGGACCACCTGTGTGCGGCCGTTTATCGATGCATCTGTCATAAAACAGATTGCCGGACAGATCAACGGCGCCAGACGGTATGTCCTGCAGAAATGTGTCCGGGAGGTTCCCATGATGAACCCGCAGTTTTCAAAAAATCCGGATCGTTTTTTTTCGGATCAGGAAATTATGAAACTCAAATCCATTGTTGAAGGAACGGTCCAGGAAGTACTGGTCCGGTGATTTCAGGTATCCGCTATGCCGACCCGCAACCGTCATGCCCGATACCCGGAAAAAGATCGAACAATCGCTTCCACCACATGCTCAGGATATTTTTTTCCGCATTGAACTGTCAGGTCGGCATATTTTTCGTATAACGGAATCCGTTCCAGATACAGATCATCAATGGATTTCCCCGGAGCAATGGCCACGCCCCGGGTAATCAC
The DNA here is from genome assembly GCA_011389835.1 of Desulfotignum sp. Classification (GTDB taxonomy): domain Bacteria; phylum Desulfobacterota; class Desulfobacteria; order Desulfobacterales; family Desulfobacteraceae; genus Desulfotignum. Next base: position 9,159 of record JAABTO010000021.1, read on the forward strand.
GTCGGACAATCTTGTTTTGAGAACATCCAGATCAATGGCCAGATACACGACCATACTGATGTCTGCCAAATGGTGCATGGCCTCGGATTTGTATATCACGCTGCCGCCGGTGGCAATCACATGACGGGCGCACTCAATATTCAGAAGATGCTGCTTCTCGATTTCCAGAAACTGCTCCAGACCATGACAGGCAATAATCCGGGCCAGGGTCTGATCCTCTTTTGCCTGAATCAGGATGTCCGTATCCATGAAATCGAATCCCATTTTTTTGGCCAGCAGCACACCCACCGTACTTTTTCCCACTGCCGGCATGCCAATCAATGCAATATTTTTTTTATATTTCACCAGTTTGATCCAAAAATTCTGCAATAAACCACTGTTTTTATCAAAAAAATTTAATTATAAATACTATCCTTTCCCATTCTTTTCAACCATAAATAAATGCGGCAGCCTGACTGACACAACTTGACTTTCCCTGACATGATCTCTATTTTAGACAAAAATCAACCACTTTCCACGAAGACAAACTGCCGATGAAACCGCCGATTATCTCCATAGCAGGAAAATCAAATGCCGGAAAAACCACCTTTGCGGTCAAGCTGATTGCCGAACTGACCCGAAGAGGTTGCCGGGTGGGGTCTGTCAAACACACCCACCACGACATCGATCTGGACCGCAAGGGAAAGGACAGCTGGCGGCACAAACAGGCAGGGGCCGAGGCCACCCTGGTAATTACGGATCAGCAGATCGCCCTGGTCAAGGATGATCAAAGACCGGATATGGAGAAAATGTATGCATATCTGCCGGATATGGATCTGATCCTGGCTGAGGGATTTAAACGCCAGCCATTGCCCAAAATCGAAATATTCCGCACCGACGGCCCTCACGATTACCCCTTGTTTCTGGACCATCCCGACCTGATTGCTCTGGTCACCGACGCATCGCTCACCCCATCGGTTCCTGTATTCGGACTGGATGATATCGGGCCTGTGGCCGCATTCATTCAACAAACCTATCTGAACCGCCCATGAGATGTCTCCCGTATACACCGGATCGGCTCCGGCTCATGGCCTGCACCTTGATATGCCTCCTCGGCCTGGCTGGACCGGCATTCTGCTCAAGCGATATGGCGTCCCATCACTGCATCATGTCTCTGGACCATGGAACCATCAACTGGACCACGGGCACCGTCACGGTCACCGGCCGGTCCGGGCCCAGAATCAACCGTGAAAACATCCCTGAAGCCGATCCAGGTGCAGCCCGGGCAGATGCCAACCGGCAGCTCATCCATCTTCTCAAGCAGATCACAATCTACAATGGACTGACCGTTGGACAGTATGCGGCCCAGAATAACGCCATCATGGCCGGCATTGAAAAAACCGCCCGGGATGCTGTTATCACCCGCCAGTATTACACGTCCGCACTGGATGTGGAGCTGACGGTTCAGACCCGGATTCTGGGAGGATTTCTTCAACTGGTGCTGCCGGATGAGATCCGCCAGATTCCGAAAATCAATCCGGACAGGTTGCCCGATTCCCGGATGGAACCCGGAAAAATCCCTTACACCGGACTGATTTTAGACGTCCGGGAACTGGATTTCGAGCCGGTGCTCTACCCGGTCATTGTAAGTGAACAGGGCGGAACCATTTATTCCGCCGTGTTCATCAGCCGGGAATTCGCAGTCCAGCACGGCGTGGGCAAATATGTGTGTGACATGGACACGGCCCTGCAAAATTCCCGTACCGGGGGGCATCCTCTGGTGATCAAGGCATTGAGAACATCGGGCAAGGAAAACACCGCTATTGTCATCAGTACGGCGGATGCCAAACAGATTGAACAGGCCACGGAACGGCATCAGTTCATGAAACAATGCCGGGTCTTGTTTGTCACAAAAAACTGAAACCTCACAACACAGTTCAAGGATGTATTATGACAGATTTCATTCCGACCCGGGAAGATGCCCTGGCATTGCTGAAAAAACACAATCAGAAACCCGGCCTGGTCCGCCATGCCCTTGCCGTGGAAGCGGTCATGGGCCATTTTGCTCAAAAATTCGGAGAAGATCCGCAGAAATGGCGGGTCATCGGTCTGGTGCACGACCTGGATTATGAACAGTTTCCAGATGCACACTGTCACAAATGTGTAGAACTGTTCAGATTACACCACTGGCCTGAAGACTATATCCGGGCGGTCATAAGCCATGGATGGGGCATCTGCACGGATGTCGAACCCCGGACCCGCCTGGAGAAAACTCTGTACGCCGTTGATGAACTCACCGGACTTGTGGCCAGTGCAGCCCTGGTCCGTCCGTCCAAAAGCATCCTGGACCTCAAGACCAAGTCCGTGAAAAAAAAGTTCAAGGACAAGGCGTTTGCCGCCGGCGTCGACCGGGAAGTCATCAAAAAAGGGGCGGAGATGCTGGACATGGATCTGTCCGATCTGATCTCAGAAGTGATTGCCGGCATGCAGCCGGTGGCCGACGACATCGGCCTGAAAGGCAATTTGTAGCCTGTTTCCGCAAAATCCTCTGAAAATGGTTTAAACAACCATCACATCAGGGTGCCAGGGCACCTGCAATGGCATCTGCCATCTGCGTCATGTTGTTCAGATAATCATATGCCAGAGGGTCAATGGGCACCACCGCTGCGTTGAGCGCTTGAGCGATTTTCCTGGCGGCATTCGAATCAAACTGGGGCTGAACAAAAATGACCCGGGTGTTTTCCTGTCTGGCCAGCTTGATGATGGCCGACAATTCCTTACCTTTGGGAGACCGGCCCATGGTTTCCACAGGGATCTGTTTCAGTCCAAAAGCATCCGCAAAATAACCGAATGCCGGATGAAACACAAACATATTTTCGCCGGCCAACGGGGAAAGCAATGCGTGCAACCGGGCATATAGTTGATCCAGGTCCCGGGAAAACCGGGCAAGATTTTCTTGAAACCGGGCCTTGTGCTGCGGGGCCAGTTCACTGAGCGTGTTTGCGATTGTCGCTGCCTGTTGCTTGACCAGCAGCGGATTCATCCAGGTATGGGGATCTTTGCCCACATCGTCCCGGTCTGAATCAGGCGCTTTTTCATCCGGATGGGATGATTCCGATTCATGGGATTGTCCATGGGAGTGCGTTTCGCCTGGCGCATCCTGCTCATGAATGTGGGTTTCCATATCCCTGAGTCTGATGCCCCTGCGGGTGTCCACCACCCGGATATCCGGAGCGATGGCGGAGATCTTGTGCAGGAATCCGTTCTCAAAAGGCACCCCGATTCTGAAGTACACATCCGCCCGGGCCAGCTTTCTGATCTGGTCCGGGGTCGGAGAGTAGGTGGCCGGGCTTTTACCCGGAGCCACCAGCACATGCACTTCAGCCAGGTCTCGGGCGATCTGCTCCACAAAATATTTTTGGGGCATCACACTGACATGAATTTTCAATGTTTCCTGTGCGCTGAGCCCGAAACCCGGTAACAATACCAGACAAACCGCCAGCCATACTGATTTCACAATCATTGGTCCTTCCGTGAAACAGACATCCTGTCCGATGATTTTCAACCCACCAGTTTTGTGGTAATTTTTGCCACATGTTTCCCCTGAAAGCGGGCCCCTTCCAGCTCAGTTTCAGAAGGCATCCGTGCCCCGTCCCCTCCGGCGATGGTGGATGCGCCATAGGGGGAGCACCCGACGATCTCATCAATGCGCATCTGTCCCTGAAATGAATACGGCAGCCCAACGACAACAAACCCGTGATGCAGCAAGGTCGTGTGAAAAGACAGAATAGTGGATTCCTGACCCCCGTGCTGGGTGGCAGAGCTGACAAACACACTGCCCACCTTGCCGATCAGGGATCCATTGGCCCACAGCTGGCCCGTGGCATCCAGAAACTGCCGCATCTGACCGCACATGTTGCCAAACCGGGTAGGGGTCCCGAAAATAACGGCATCAGCCTTTTCCAGCTCTTCCACCGTACAGACCGGTACATGGGAAAACGCTTTTTTTGCCTCCACAGCCCCCATCTTTTCCAGAACATCGGATGACAGTGTTTCCGGCACCTGTCGGATATCCACTTCAGCTCCTGATATCTGGCTCGCCCCTTCTGCAACCGCCTGGGCCATTTTATATACATGTCCATAAGTGGAATAAAACACAATCAGAATTTTCATAAGCCCTGTCTCCTTTTTCCTGTCAATTGGTATACAAAAATTTTATGGATTCACCACCCATTAGTCAATGATAGAAAATTTTTTAAGCATCGGCTAAGTTTTTGTTGATATGTTTGATTCACATTCGCTTGAAACTGCACCGCATCCCTCGCATCCGCAGCCGCAGGATGTCCTGTCGTCCGTGACCATGGCCTTGAACCGGCGGAACAGGTAGTAGACGGCCCCAATAGTGATGAGGCCGATGATGAGTTTTTCCAGCATGCGTCCCTCCTTGTCTGTTGATTCTGAGTCGTTCTGAAAAAATTTGCAGCATTGATTCCTTTTGCCGGAAATCCTTTTAAAAGTTATTTTTAGCTAACTTATAAAGTTAGTAAATAAAAAATAAGCCAATGTCAACAAAAGTCCACCCTAAATGCCGATTTTTCCAGACTTCAGGCGGGGTGGTCTGTTTAAGCCGGAATGAACCAGCCGAATAAAAAAGCGACTTCAGCAGCAGCCGTCTCCGCAGGAGGCGTTTTCCTTTCCTTTTATCCAGACCTGGATAATATAGGTGGCTCACCCCACCCCGGGACTGACCGATATGGCATCTGCCGGGCAGTTGCTGACACAGGCCCCGCATTCCATACAGGCATTGAAGTCCACAATCTTCGCCCTGTTCTGATTCATCTCGAACACGGCATGGGGACAGACCTCGGTGCACAGCCCGCAGCCGATGCATTTTTCTTCATCCAGCACCAGGGTGGCCACATCCTCCAGATACCTGAAATCCTTCATTTTATCCTCCTTGATTCCGTGCACCTGCTGACAGGTCAAAATGCACTGTAGATCCACAGCCCCGCAGACACCAGAACGCCCGCCATCTGCAGCGGGATATACTGCTTCATCTCCTTTTCCACCCCGGACGGGGAGGTGAACGGGGTGGCACCGGTAAAATTCATGGCCAGATGGGAACTGACCATCACGCTGAATATATACAAGGCGGCGGCACCGGTGAAGCTGCCGACGGCAGGAACCAGGACCGGCAGAAGCGCCGCAGCGCACAGACTGCCTGTGACAACACCCTTGAATGCAAATTTTCTGGACGGAAGAAAAGGCAGCAGTACCGGTGTCAGCACGGCCCCGGACAGAAACCCGGCGGCCAGTGCCAGCAAAGCGGTTCCTCCCCGATCCCATGCCTCCTGAAACGAAAAAAAACTCGGCCCGATGCCGGAAAGAATCAACAACACCAGAACGGTGATTCCCATCGGTTTCAGTGCGCTATGAATCTCCACAGGGGTCAGCACAAACCGGTCAAACAAAGGGAACGTGACCTGGCGCATCTGTTTATCCGCTTTTCTGCCATTATTCAAAAACGCCGGAATATCGCAGGCTCTCACCGGGCCGTAAACCACCCTGAAACCGGACTGTTCTCTGACCTGCCGGGCCGACACGCCGGTGGCCCCCAGCTGGGGCACGATCACCCGTCTGTGGGTCACCACTGTTTCAAGGGACACGGCCCGAATCCGGTTGACCAGTTCCCGGGTGGAAAAGGTTTTTTTACCGGCCGCGCACCAGACATTCACCCCCCGGGTATCCAGTACCAGGATCCAGGCGCTGACATTCCCCAGCGCGGATCTCAAATGGTCAAAAGTCAGTTTGTAGTTGGCGGTCACCAGTACCTCTGAACCAGTGTCCGGTTTGCCGATGCCGTAAAGCCCGGGACTCACCAGATAGTTGTGCCGCCGGATTCCGCATCTGACCGCGATGGTGGACAGCCGGTCCGCTTTGTCCAGAACCCTGCGGACACTGGGCACCGGCCCGGCCTCGGTTTCCAGAAAACGGTCCACATAACCGCACAATTCATAACCGGGTTTTTCATATGCGGCCAGAGGTCGGTTTTCTTCGGTCCCATATGCCGACCCGGACATATCCATGGCCGGCATGATCTGCACATTGGCGGTGGAAACACCTGACCGGTTCGGGTTTTCCTGTTTTCCGCGTGTCTGTTTCATTTCCATTCTTTTGCTCCCTAAAGGGACTTCACATAGGCCTTGAACCGGCTCAGCACGGCCTGATCCACACAAAAACGGGTTCTGGGTCCTTCCACTTCCCCGCACACAATGCCAGATTCCTTGAGCAGCTTCAAATGCTGACTGATGGTGGACTGGGAATAGGGAAAGATATCGACAATTTCCCGGCACACACAGGTATTTAATTCAATCAGATGCTCCACAATTCGAATGCGGGTGGGATGCCCCAGCGCCTTGAAAATATTTGCCAGCTGTTCCTTTTCCATGGGCAGTATCCTGTCGGATAAAACTTTATTCATCGTTTATCGTCTATAAACGATAATATATCTGTCCGTCTCTGTCAACACAATTTGTAATGACCTGGCATATAAATGAAGCGGCCTTGATTCTCAGGCAGGTTTACACCCGGCACGTTCTCGGCCCGAAAAAAAACCGCTTGACAAAAACCGCTTGACGACATAGGTAGACAGATATCACCAAGGTGCTCAATTGGAGCTTGAAAGGGAACCCTGTGAAAATCAGGGACGGGCCCGCCGCTGTAAACGGGGACCACCGCCGCAAGAATGTCACTGTGCCTGAATGGTATGGGAAGACGCGGCCAGTAGGATGATCCGTGAGTCAGAAGACCTGCCTGAATGATGTTGGATTTTTTCCGTGGACAAGAAAAAATCTTTTCAAGATCTTGTGTTAAAAAGGGAAACCCTGGATCGATTCACTCGGTCCGGGGTTTTTGGTTTTCCGGGCCGGCAATCCATTGTTGTACACAGGAGAAAAAAATGAAAAAAACCGGCTTGTACCTGATGTTCATTGGCGTTTTTCTTTTACTGACAAACCACGATGCGTATGCCCGTCAAGCAGATGACAGCGCCGTCACCACCATGGACCAGGTGGTGGTCTCGGTGACTCAGACCGAAACCACCACATCCGGTATCGGAGGCAACAGCGTCACCGTGATCACGGCCAGAGAGATCGAAGAAAGAAAAGCCCATACCGTGCTGGATCTTCTCAAAACCGTGCCCGGTGTCTTTGTCACCTCCACCGGGGGCATGGGAACCAGCTCATCCGTGTTTATCCGGGGGGCGGACTCAAAAAACACGCTGGTGATGCTGGACGGCATTATTCTCAATGACCCTTCCAATGCCAACCGTTCCGCAGACATTGCAGACATCAACCTGGATCAGGTGGAACGTATCGAGGTGGTCCGGGGTGCCATGAGCGTGATGTACGGCAGCAATGCCACATCCGGCGTGATCAACATCATCACCAAAAAAGGCGGCAGAGTCCCTGAAATCACGGCATCAATGCAAGGCGGATCTTTCGGCACCTGGAAAACCGGGGGCCATGCTTCGGGTGCCGTGAACAAGCTGACCTATGCCGTGTCCGGTTCCTATCTGACCCGGGACGGGTTTTCCATTGCAGACAAGGACAATTCCCGGATCCCCCAGGGTGGCAACACCGATGAAGAGGACGGGTATGAAAACCTGACCTTTTCCGGCAACATCGGTTTCGAAATCAATGAAAACTTTACCCTCTCATCCACCCTCCGGTATGTGGATTCTGAAGTGGACCTGGACGATTATGCCGGTGGATATTCCGGAGACAACATCATTTCCACATGGGTACCGGACCCGGACACCGGCGCCTGGACCAATACCCTGGTTCCCAATCCGGACGGCCCCACACACAAGCGGTCTGAATCAGACCAGTTAACAGGGCAGATCGGAATCAACAACTGGTTTGCCAACGGCTGGTTCGAATCCATTCTGTCCTATAAATTTTCAAGAAACGACCGGCAGGCCTATGACAATGACAACCTGCCCTGGTATGACTATACTGGGGAGTCAGATGAATTTTCCTGGCAGGGCAACATGAATTTTGACACCCATGTGCTGTCTCTGGGTGCCGGATATTTTAACGAAGCCATGGAAAGCCTGAGCAGCGGAGTGGCGGACATCGATACCTACACCCTGAGCTACTGGCTCCAGGACCAGCTCTTTGTCGGCGAAAACCTGGTCCTGATTGCCGGGGCCCGGCTGGATGACCATCAGTCGTTCGGTAGAAAGACCACGTTCAGGATCGCACCCGCCTACGATCTCCCGTCCACCGGTACCCGTCTCAAAGCCAGCTTTGGCACCGGTTTCAGGTCTCCATCCCTGTTCGAGCTTTTTTCCGAATATGGAAACCCGGATCTAGAACCGGAAAAAAGCCGGGGATGGGACCTGGGGGTGGAACAGGGATTTCTGGATGACCGGCTGACTTTGGGCGTGACCTACTGGGAAATGGACTTTGAAAACCGCATCGGTTATGACATGCTCATCTCCAGATACAATCAGCTTGAAGGTGACACCGAAACCCGGGGGGTGGAAGTGTCGGCTGCCTGGACACCGGTCAAAGACCTGTTTTTCAATATCAACTACACCTATACCCATACCCGGGACCCGGAAGGCAACCGTCTGGTCCGGCGGCCCGAAAACCAGGTGGGACTGACTGCGTCCTACCGGTTCCTGGAAAAATGGCTTCTGTCCATGGATGCCCGGTGGGTGGACGAACGGGCCGCCTCCCCCTATGCCCTGGACAAGGAAGGCAATCCGGTGGGAACCCTGGATGCGTATACCCTGGTGAACCTGTCCGGATCCTGTGACATCACTGACCGGTTCCAGATCTTTGCCCGGGTAGAAAATCTGTTTGACGAGTATTATGAAGAGGCGTTCAGTTATGCCACGCCCGGGCTTTCCGGCTATATCGGACTCAAATGGCGACTGTTATGAAATCACGTATTTTTCAGATAACCACTCTGCTGGGGATACTGGCCGGGACACTGGTGTTCACGGCCGCCCCGGCACGCTGCTATGAAATTCATTTGACAGACAGCACCGGCCAACATTTTTTTCTGACGGAAAAACCGGTACGCATAGTCAGCCTGGTGCCCTCTGTCACTCAAATGCTGTTTGCCCTGGGGGCCGAGGACTTGGTCCAAGGCATCACCTATCACACGACCCGGCCCTGGTATGCGGCCCAAAAAACCATTGTGGGCGGATATTCCTTTCCATCTCCGTCAGCCATCGAGGCCCTGGAACCGGACCTGATCTTTTATGATCCGTTTCAATCACAACGGCTGAAACCGTTGTTGTCCGGCAGGATTCCCATGGTGCATGTCAAGACACAGACCATTTCAGACAGCCGGCACACCCTGGTGCTGCTTGGAAAACTGGTGGAAAAACAGGAAAATGCCCGGCAGCTGGTGGCGGACATGACGGCGGACCTGGACTGGGTGGCCGCCAAAATGAGAAAGGCGGATCTTTCCCCCAAACGGGTGATCCGGCTCATGGGACGGGACGAAATCATGACCCCGGGCAGTGATTCATTTCAGAATCACATGATCTCCCTGGCCGGGGGCATTCCCCCGGACATTGGTGCCGGCGCAGTGGTGCCGGTATCCAGAGACCAGTGGATCGATTTCAATCCCCAGGTGATTTATGGGTGCGGCGATGACAAAAAAGCGGCAGACCGGTTTTTCTCTCTTCCCGGATGGAAGGATGTGGACGCAGTCAAAAACAACCGGATTTATTATTTTCCCTGCGACCTGACCTGCCGGGCATCGATCCATTCCGGACAGTTTGTCAAGCGGCTTTTTGCCACCATCCACGGCAGCGCCCTGGCAGATGAGACCACCCTGCTTCAAAACAATCAGGTCACGCAGGTCACCGCCGTGGAAACCGATGTTTCCGGTGTGCAGGCCGCTTCGGTCAAACAAAGCCGAATCCATGATTTTATCAACAAATCTCTGGTGATCACACTGAATGCGCCCATGTCGGTGCTTTCCACACTGGAGGGCTTCAAGCACGGAGTCACGGTTATCGGCAATCATTACATACCGCCGGAAACCTGGCAGATGGTCCATGACCAGGATCTGGATGTCTTTAAAGAACAGGTGTTTGATGTGCTGAAACTGTCCGGGGAGTCAGCCGCATTTGTGTTCACCGGCGCAGACATGGATCATCTGAGTGTGGCCAAAGAAGCTTTTAAAGACATCGAGGTCACGGTCTTTGCCACAGCCGGCGTGGATGGCAACGCCATGCGCACGTCCAGAGATACAGGCGGATTCTATGAGCCCGGCACCATCAACCTGATCATTCTGACCAGCCACCGGCTCACCCCCCGGGCCATGACCCGGGCCATGATCACAGCCACGGAAGGAAAAACCGCCGCCCTGCTGGACCTGGATATCCGGTCCAGCTATGCCCGGGGCCGGTACCGGGCCACAGGCACGGGCACCGACAACATCCTGGTGGCGGAAGGTACCGGCCCGGCTGTCCTGGACAATGCCGGGGGCCATACCAAACTGGGAGAACTGATCGGCAAAGCGGTTCACCGGGCGGTCATTGAAGCGGTCAGAAAGCAGAACAGCATCACCCCGGACCTCAACATTTTCAAGCGCCTGGAAAAAAGAGGCATCTTTTTGCACGAACTGATCCTGGAAGAACCTGCCTGCCAGTGTGAAAACCTGGAAAATGTGTTGATTGAAACCGTGGAAACCCTTCTGCTGGACCCCCTGTATCAGGGATTTGTGGCCACGGCCCTGGCGGTAAGCGATGAGTATGACAAAGGCCTGATCAAAAACCTGGACGCATTTGAGATGCTGTGCCGGGACACCGCGACCATGATTGCCGGAGAACCTTTGCAGACATGGCACCCCTTTGTTTCAGACCCGGATGTGCCGCCGGTGATCGCCCTGGCGCTCAACACCCTGTTCAACGGCGCGGCCGCGCAGAACGGAGGATCGTTATGAAGAAAACCCACCTGGTGATGGCCCTGGTGATGACCGGTCTGATGACCGGCCTGCCGGTCGCCCCCTGGGTCCGGACTGCCAGCGCGGCCGAACAGACACCCTTCAACCGGGTGGTGTCTTTGGGCCCCCTGATCACGGACATGATCTATCAGCTGGGTGCGGAATCACAACTGGCCGGCGTGACCAGTTACTGCACCATTCCTGAAGGCAAACAAAGCAAGCCGGTCATTGGCACGGTGATCCAGATCAATGTGGAAGAAATCGTCCGCCTTCAGCCGGATGCGGTGTTTGCCAGCACCCTGACCCGGATCAAGCAGGTGGAAGCCCTCAAAAGACAGGGCATTCAGGTGATCCAATTTGACAATCCCACAAATTTTGATACCCTTTGCGACATGTTTCTGGCGTTGGGAACCCGGATGGGAGAAAAACAGACGGCACAGGAAATTATCCGGACGGCCGCGGCAAAAGTGAATCTGATCCACAACACCGCCAAAAACTTGAAAAAACGAACCGTGTTTATCCAGATCGGAATCAAGCCGTTGAAAACTGCGGAGCAGGACACCTTTATCAGCAGCTATATCGAGCTGGCCGGCGGCATCAACATCGCCGGCCATACCGGATCCGGCATCTTCAGCCGGGAACATGTGCTCAAAAAAAACCCGGATGTGATTTTCGTGGCCACCATGGGCACGTCCACCAAAGCCGGCAATGCCGAAAAAGCGGGCTGGATGAAATTTTCTGCTTTGAATGCGGTCAAAAACAATGAGGTCCATGTGCTGGCCCATGACAGTGTGTTCAGTCCCACACCCGTGACATTTGCCCGGACACTGATGTTGTTTTTCTCCCATATCCATCCAAAAGCCGCAAAAAAACTCAAACCAATGGAAACCGCCCTTGAATGACCACGGAACAAAGCGCTGGATTCTGATCATCGGCAGCCTGTCAATCCTGTTGATGGTCTGTGCCCTGCTGGCCCTGCGCCTGGGAAGCACCCGGCTGTCAACCGCCCAGATTTTCGATGCCCTGTTTCATGACCGGGACAGTGTGACCGCAAGCATTATCCTGGGCATCCGCCTGCCCCGGGTGATTCTGGCAATTGCCGTGGGCGGGGCCTTGAGTGTGGCCGGCACCCTGCTTCAGGGCCTTTTCAGAAATCCTCTGGTGGAACCCTATACCCTGGGCATCTCCGGAGGGGCGTCATTAGGGGTCTGTATGGCCATCCTGATGGGCCTTCCCGCCCTGATGGGGGTCACGGCCTACCCTTTGGCTGGATTTGCCGGGGCCGGTATCGTCATTGTCCTGGTATATGGACTGGGGCTTCGCACGGGCCGGCTCCAGCCCAACACCATGCTGCTGATCGGTGTGATGATCAGTTTTGTGTCTTCGTCCCTGGTCATGCTGCTCATGGCCGTATCGGAACAGGATGATTTAAGCAATATCGTTTTCTGGATCATGGGGTCTTTGGATGAACCCAGCCCGGTCCTGATCCGTCTGGTACTGGCCGGTTCCATTGCAGGGCTGATCATCGCCCTGTTCCACAGCCTGGCGCTGAATGCCATGGTGCTGGGAGATGATGAAGCCGCACTGCTGGGGATCCATACGGCCCGGGCCCGAAAAATTCTGTTTGTCACCGCATCTCTGCTCACGGGCCTGAGCGTGTCCGCCGGCGGCATCATCATGTTCGTAGGACTCATTGTGCCCCATTTCATGCGCATGGTGGCGGGGTCCGACCACCGCATTCTGATTATCAGCTCTTTTCTGGCAGGGGCCGGTTTTCTCACCTTTTGTGATATTGTGGCCCGGATGGTGATCGCCCCGCTGGAACTGCCTGTGGGCGTGATCACCGGAATCATCGGCGGCGTGGTTTTCATCTATGTCTTGAGCCAAAAAAAGGTGGCGTTATGACCGACCCGTTTCTGGACATTGCGGCCCTTTCCTGCGGGTATGGCAGCCAGGTGGTGCTCAGGGATATCACTTTTTCTGTTCAGAAAGGAGAGATCGTCACCATTATCGGCCCCAACGGGTGCGGGAAAACCACGTTGTTAAAAACGTTGCCCGGACTGATTCCGGCTCTGGCAGGCCGGGTGACGATGCAGGGGCAGGACCTGAACACCATGCCCCGTCCCCTTCGGGCACAAACCATTGCTATGGTCATGCAGACCCTGGAAAGCATTCACATGACCGTGGAAGAATATGTGCTTTTAGGCCGGCTGCCCCATTTCACTGCCTGGCAGTTTCTTGAAAACCAGACAGACAGACAGCTTGCCGAATCCTTTATGACATTCACCCATATCGATCACCTGCGGCGGTCTCCCTTGAGCTGTATCAGCAGCGGCGAACGCCAGCTGGCAGGGATCGCCAAGGCACTGGTACAGGAACCGATCCTGCTGCTCATGGATGAACCCACCTCTCACCTGGACATCTCCCACCAGGCCCAGATCATGAACCGGGTCAAAACCATGAAGGACCGGTACGGTCTGACCGTTGTGATGGTGCAGCATGATCTGAACCTGGCTTCGGAATATTCAGACAAGGTGCTGCTGCTGGACAAACAGACACAGACCGTTTTCACATACGGCACCCCGGACACCGTGATCACCCGGGACAATATCCGGGCCGTATACCACACGGATGTGGTGGTGGCGTCCAACCCCCATTCCGGACGGCCGGGCATTTTTATCAAAACCGATTTATAAGAAGGTAAGCCCATGATTGAATTGTTTACGCATGGCGGCATTCTGATGTATCCGCTGCTTTTATGCTCTCTGATCGCAATGACCCTGATCATTGAACGCACCCTTTTCTGGACCGCTTCCGGCATCGACCGGGGCAGACCCCTCATGGACCGGGTCCTGACACTGTCTGCCCAGCAGAACTGGGAAGAGATCCGCAATATCACCCAGGGGTCGAAAAACTGCGTGGTCCGGGTCCTGGTGAGCGGTATTCTTCACCGGGACTACTCCCCGGTCAAGGCCATGGAATCAGCCGCTGCCGATGAAATTTTCAAGATGAAACGGTTCATGGGGGTTTTGGACACCATCATCACCATCGCCCCTTTGCTGGGAATCTTGGGCACGGTGGTGGGCATTATCGAATCCTTTGACATGCTGGGGGCCTCGGGTATTGAAGACCCCATGGCCGTGACCGGCGGGATTGCCAAGGCCCTGATCACAACCGCTTCCGGTCTGACCATCGCCATTGTCACCGTGTTTCCCTATAATTATTTCAATGCCCGGATCCAGCGGGCGGCCCAGATCATAGAAAAATACGCCACCAGTTTTGAGATCATGCATGAACAGCATCTCACCGACCATGACTCCTGTGAAAGGCGCAGGCATGAAAATTAATGTTCCGGAAGGCAGCCAACCCAGAATCGAGATGCTGCCCCTGATCGATATCGTGTTTCTGTTACTGGTGGTGTTCATCTATTCCATGCTGTCCATGTCTGTTCACCGGGGCCTGTCCGTGACCCTGCCGGAATCGGCCGTGGCAGACATTGAAAAACAAACCCCGGTTTCCGTGACCGTCAAAGGGGAAAACAACATCTATGTGGATGATGAACGGGTGTCTCTGGCCGATCTGCCCGGGCGGCTGCAATCTGCATCCAAAAAAGGCGCTTCCCCGGGAATTCTGCTGTTTGCCGAAGAATCGGTCTCATACCAGACCCTGTTCGCTGTTCTGGACCAGATCACCCTGGCGGGGATTCACGACATATCCCTGCAGGCAAAATTGAAAAAATAGATGACACGGATCCTGATTTCAGCAATGGCTGCGGTACTGATTCACGGGGCCTTGCTGTTTTTTTTACCGTTTTCTGCCGCCCCTCCGGGAACCATTTCTCCACAAGATCACGGGATCGCCGTCCAGATCTCCCATCTGTCCCCGGAACCGGAACCAAAAGCGGAGGCTGCGCTTGCACCTGACATGCCGCCGATACCCCGGTCTGAAGAAAAACAGCCGCCGGAGCCGGTCCCTGACATCCAGTCCCCGCCACCGCCGTCAACTCAAATCAAAGCAACACCCGAGCCTGCTGAGATCACTGCAAGAAAAGATCTCATGCCCAAAAAACAGGACCTGGCACTTTCTCCGCCACCACTTGAGTCACCCATGCCTGAACGCGATGTGCCGAAACCTGTCAATCCCGATCCCAAACCACCTGACGCGCCTTCTTCAGACAACAGGGACCGGCAACCCCGGAAAATCGTGCATCAGGATCGCCCTGAAACCAGAAAGGCGCAAGCCTCCCCCACCGGTATGACCGCATCCACCGCCGGAAGCCCGGATGCGATAGACCCAAACACGCCCCCCCGCCGGAAAGAAGCCGTGCCGCTCTACAGGGAGAATCCATTGCCCCGGTATCCCGGCAACGCCCGGCGCCGGGGGCATGCCGGCACCGTCATGCTTATGGTGTTTGTCAGCGAAAAAGGGGCGGCCCAACAGATACGGATTTTTGAATCCAGCGGATATACCTCCCTGGACCGGGCCGCTGAAAAAGCGGTTGCCGCCTGGCGGTTTGAGCCGGGAACCTCAGACGGGGTTCCCACGGGCATGTGGGTCAAAATCCCCATCACCTTTGAAGTAAACAAATAAGGGGGGCCGGTTTTTCCCGGCTGTGGGTTACTGCAGCCGGCGTACCGGTATTCCGCGCCCGGCCAGGTGGGATTTCACCTCTGGTATGGGGACCTCTTTTCTGTGAAAAATGCCGGCTGCCAGGGCCGCATCCGCCTGGGTGTGTTCAAACACTTCGGAAAAATGCGCCGGGCTGCCGGCCCCGGAAGATGCGATCACCGGAATGGTCACCGCCTGCTTCACGGCCTGGATCAGTTCCAGGTCAAAGCCGGCTTTGGTACCGTCCCGATCGATGCAGTTGAGCAGAATCTCGCCGGCCCCCAGTTCTTCACAGGCTTTGGCCAGGGTCACGGCATCCAGGTCCACGGCGGTGCGTCCGCCCTGGACCGTGCACTGGTACCAGCAGTGCCTTTCCCCGCCCGGACCCGGAATGTGTGTTTCCATCACATGGTGGCCGGCACCCGCTTCCGGTGTGGCCACATACACCCGCCTGGGATCGATGGAGATCACCACGGCCTGGGCCCCGTATACCCGGGAGATTTGCTCGATGGCACTTTTCCCGGTTTTTTTCCCGGTCTCCACAAACGCTTTGGCAATATGCACGGCATCACTGCCGATGGAGATCTTGTCCGCACCGGACCTGAAATACCGGTCCGCCACTTCCAGAGCTGTGTAATGCCGGCCGTCGGCATCCGTGTAATCCTTGATTCCTCCGCCGATGGTCAGGGGCACGAACACGTTTTTCGAGGTCTGTTCCAGCACCGTGATCATGGGCAGATCCGCCAGGGGAAAATCCCGGAATCCGGTGATGTTCAGAAACGTGATCTCATCGGCCCCTTCTTCGTAATACCGCCGGGCCAGGTCCACGGGTTTGCCCAGGTTCCTGACACCGCCCTTGTCACCGGCGCCCGCCTTTTCCCGGACATCATACTGGTCTCCCTTGGTCACCACCAGATCTCCCTGGTCGTTGGACCGCACATCCAGGCAGGCGATGATCCGTTTGGAAAGCCCGCATCCCGGTATATCCACCCGGCCTCCCGGCGTAAAATCAGACAGTCTGATGAAATTTTCCAGCAGCTGCATCCCGTGCTTCCCGCTTTTTTCCGGATGAAACTGGGTACCGATGATATTGCCCTGCTGCACGGCACTGGCAAACGCGTAATCATAGGTGGTGGTGGTCAGCACCACGGACGGATCATGGGGCACCAGGTGATAGGAATGCACAAAATAAAACCGGGCATCCGGATCGATCTTGTCCATCAACGGGGAATCCTGTTTGAGATGAATGCCGTTCCATCCCATGTGGGGCACGGACAATTTCGTTTTGAACCGTTCCACCCGGCCCTCAAAAAAACCGATGGATTCATTGTTGGAAAGATCCTCTTCACTGCCCTGAAACAGGGCCTGCATGCCCAAGCAGATGCCGAAAAACGGCCGGTTGGCGGCCAGGTATTCCCGCAAAGGGATCATGTATTCCTTTTGGTTGAGCACCTGGATCATGTTCTCGTAATTGCCCACCCCGGGAAAAAGTATTTTTTCCGCAGCCAGAATATCTTCCGGACTGGTCACCACATTCAGGGTGCCGCCCAGCTTTTCAACCGCATTCCTCACACTGCGGACATTGCCGGCACCGTAATCCAGTAAAGTTATCATGTTTTTTTGCCTATTTAAAAGTCGATGCTGCCCGGGGTTCTGGGAAACGGAATCACATCCCGGATGTTTTTGATGCCCGTGATCATCATCAGAAACCGCTCGAATCCCAGGCCGAACCCGGCATGGGGAACGGATCCATACCGCCTGGAATCCAGGTACCACCAGTAGGGGGCCTTGTCCATGTCCATCTCTTCCATACGGGACTCCAGAACATCCAGACGTTCCTCTCTCTGGCTGCCGCCAATCAGCTCCCCGATGCCGGGCACCAGCAGATCCACGGCCGCCACCGTGGTGCCGTCATCATTGACCCGCATGTAAAACGGCTTGATGCTTTTGGGATAATCGTACAGAAACACCGGTTTTTTGACATATTCTTCAGCCAGGAACCGCTCATGCTCGGACTGAAGATCAATACCAAAATAAACCTCGTATTCGAATTTTCTACCGGATTTTTCGAGAATATGAATGGCCTCGGTGTAGGACATGCGCTCAAAGGTCTTGCTGGTGAGAATCTCCAGCCGTTTGGCCAGGTCTTTGTCCACAAACTTGAAAAACAGTTCCAGGTCCTGACCGCAGGCATCCAGGGCATGGTCCACCAGATATTTCACCAGTTCCTCCCCGTGATCCATGTTTCCGGACAGGTCACAGAACGCCATTTCCGGTTCCAGCATCCAGAATTCGGCCACATGCCGGCTGGTATTGGAATTCTCCGCCCGGAACGTGGGGCCGAAGGTGTACACATCGCCCAGGGCCTGAGCGAACATTTCCGCGGACAACTGCCCGGACACGGTCAGGTTGGATTCCTGTCCGAAAAAATCGTGTGAAAAATCCATTTTCCCCTGTTTGGCCACGTCATCCGGGTCCAGACTGGTCACCCGGAACATCTCGCCGGCCCCTTCACAGTCTGACCCGGTGATCACCGGAGGCGTCAGGCAATAAAACCCTTTTTCCCGGTAGAACCGGTGAATCACCTGGATCATTTCGGAACGGATCCGGAACACGGCCCCGTATTTATTGGTTCTGGGCCGCAGATGGGCGATGGTGCGCAAAAATTCATCAGAATGCCGTTTTTTCTGCAGCGGATATGTGTCCGGTGCCAGGCTGATGATTTCCACCTCCGTGGCCTGAATCTCCCATTTCTGACCTTTGCCCGGAGACGGCACCAGGTTCCCTGTCACAGCCACAGCCGACCCGGTGGTGATTCCCTGAACATCGGCATAATTGCTCAATTGGCTGTCCACCACCACCTGAATATTTTCCAGGCAGGACCCGTCATTGATTTCCATAAAGGAAAATCCTTTGGCATCCCGTCTTGTTCTCACCCATCCCTTGATCAGCACCTGTCCCGGAGAGGTGTCAGATTCTGTCAACCGCTTGATTTTTATTCTTTTCATTGCCTTATCCCGCAAAAAATAATATATTAAAAAATTTGAATTCCTTATATCAAATAAAGAAAGGCGATTGGGTTTAATTTCAGTATCATGCATAAACAAAATTATCAAGACATCCTTGGGCAGGTCCAGACCCCCACCCGGTATGCCGGCAATGAAATCAACACCGTGAAAAAGGACTGGAACCATGTAGACCTGACCTTTGCCCTGGTGTTTCCGGATCTGTATGAAATCGGCACCTCCCATTTCGGACTTCAGATTCTGTACTCCATTCTGAACAAAGACCCCCGAATTGCCGCTGAACGCTTCTTTGCCCCGGCGCCGGACATGGAAGCCCTGATGCGGCAGAAAAATATGCCCTGCCTGTCCATGGAATCCCGCAATCCTCTGGACCAGTTCGACATCATCGGCATCAGCCTGCTGTACGAACTCAATTTCACCAATATCCTGACCCTGTTTTCCCTGTCCGGGATTCCGTTTCATGCGCAGGAAAGAGACACGGCCTTTCCCCTGGTCATCGGCGGGGGGCCCTGTGCCTTCAATCCGGAACCCCTGGCCGATTTTTTTGATGCCTTTGTCATCGGAGACGGAGAGGCGGCGGTCCTGGAAATTGCAGACACCGTGATCCGGTTCAAGCATCAGGGGGACGGAAAAAAAATCACGCTGTTAAAAGAACTGTCCAAAATTTCCGGGGTGTATGTGCCGCGGTTTTTCACGGTATCCTATGATGAGAACGGCTGCCAGACGGTTTCTCCGGTGTACGAGGATTACACCCGTGTCAAACGGGCGTTTCTGCCGGAACTGACCACAGACAATTTTCCTGCCGCGCCCATTGTTCCGTTTGGCAAACCGGTCCATGACCGGCTGCGTCTGGAGATTGCCCGGGGCTGCACCAGAGGATGCCGGTTCTGCCAGGCCGGCATGATCTACCGCCCGGTGCGGGAACGGTCTCTGACCGACCTGGTGGAGATCACCCGGGCGTCTTTGGCCGCCACCGGATATTCCGATATCTCGCTGCTGTCTTTGAGTACCGGCGACTACTCGTGCCTGGCAGCGCTCATGACCCAGCTGCTGGCCATCAGCCGCAATCAGTGCAACAGCATCTCTCTGCCCTCCATCCGGGCGGAACGGCTCACTCCGGAGCTGATGACCCTGATCAAAAGCGTGCGCAAAACCGGATTCACCATTGCCCCGGAAGCCGGAACCCAGCGTCTCAGAGACATCATCAACAAAAATCTCACGGAAGAGAGTATCACGGACACCGTGAAAAACGCGTTTGAACTGGGATGGAAACACATCAAGCTGTATTTCATGATGGGCCTGCCTTTTGAAGAGACCGCCGATATCCAGGGAATCTGCGATCTGTCCCACCATCTGGCAGCCACGTATGCCAGGGGCAAACGGGGTATCAATGTCAGCGTCACCACCTTCATTCCCAAACCACACACCCCGTTTCAGCGGCACCCCCAGCTCACCCTGGACGGCACCAAGGAGCGCCTGGATTTTCTGAAAAAACAGATGACCCATCCAAAAACCAATCTGAAATGGCAGGACCCGCGCATGAGCCTGGTGGAAGGGGTATTTTCCCGAGGGGACCGTCGCCTGTCAAGGCTTTTGACCGCCGCCTTTGAAAACGGATGCCGCCTGGACGGATGGAACGATTATTTTGATTTTGACAAATGGCAGGCCGCGTTTGATCGGACCGGTATCAATCCGGACTTTTACACGTCCCGGCCGCGGACACCCACCGAACCATTGCCCTGGGATCACATAGACACCGGCATTTCCAGACGGTTCCTGGAAACCGAATGGGAAAATGCCGCCCATCAGGCCACCACCCCGGACTGCCGGGATCATGACTGCACCGGCTGTGGGGTGTGCGATTTCAGGCAGATCCGGCCGGTCCTTCACACAACCCGGGACACCCGATCTGTTTGCGACACCGCCCCCTCTGGGGACACCTTTTTGCCTGACAGCGCGTTTGCCCGGTACCGGGTTCAGTTTTCAAAACTGGAAGACGCCCGGTTTTTCGGACATCTGGAACTGGCATCCATTGTCCAGCGGGCCGTGAAACGGGCCGGGCTGACCGTCAAATATTCACAGGGATTCAATCCGTCCATGCGCCTGGCGTTTGATAATGCCCTGCCCGTGGGCATGGAAAGCGAAGAAGAATATTTCACCATTTTTCTGGACCGGAACCTGTCTCCCGCAGCCATTCAAACGGCGTTGAATCAGCAGCTGCCCGCAGGCCTCACAGTCACAAACTGCCACCCGGCCGGCAAAAAACAGCCGGATCCGCCCGGCACCTGCGTCTATCAGGTGCAATTGCCGGACGGTATCCTGGAAAAGAACTCCGTGGACGGGTTTCTGGCACAAGAAAATTTCATCGTTGAAGACCTCACCAAAAAAGGCAGGATCCGAAAAACCGATTTGCGGCAGGCAGTGGCAGACATCACCTGGCTGGGGTCCGACATTCTTGAAATAGCCCTGCAGCCCTTTGACGGAAGACATTTACGGCCGACCGCTGTTTTGAAACAATGCTTTGGTTTGTCAGACCCGGTCATCGGCCGCACACGGATCAAAAAACTCAGACAAGGATAATGCATGCTTAAAGAACTGGTCGTGAACTGCGCCCCCCATGAAACCCGGGTGGCGCTCCTGGAAAACGGTACTATCGTGGAAGTGTTTATAGAAAGAGAAGACGAGACCAGCATTGCCGGAAATATCTACAAGGGCCGGGTCCAGCGGGTACTTCCGGGCATGCAGGCCGCGTTTGTGGATATCGGTTTTGAACAGGCCGCGTTTATTTATGTGGATGATGTCCTGGACACGGAAAGTCACAAAATGTTCACCCGGTTTGAACAGGACCCGGATATGGAATCTGACACCGAGTCTGATGATGAAGAAAGCCTGTCCATGGACAAGCAGA
>JAABTO010000154.1 GCA_011389835.1 Desulfotignum sp.
GGGGTATTTTTCCTTTGAGTGCGCCGGTGGCCACGCTGCCGAGCTGACGGCCCGGGTGGACAACGGCCGGACTTTAGAACCGGATGCATGGCCGTCTCCGGCCTTTGAACCCGGCTTTACCATGGAACAGGCCCTGATCCGGTCCCTGGATGCCTTTCTGGTGGACCGGGGGCCCGACAAAAGCGTGATTGCAGGATACCCCTGGTTTCTGGACTGGGGCCGGGACAGCCTGATTTTCTGCCGAAGCCTGGTGGAACTGGGCCGCCTGTCAGAGGCCAAAGCGATCCTGCATCTGTTCGGCCGGTTTGAAAAGGACGGCACCCTTCCCAACATGATCTGCGGGGAAGATGCCGGCAATATCGAAACCTCGGACGCCCCGTTGTGGTTTTTTGCCTGCTGCCGGGATATCCTGGAAAAAACCGGTGATACCGGATTTCTGGATCAGGACCTGGACGGACGGACCCTGAAACAGGTGCTTGTGGATATGGCCCGGTCCCTTGAGGACAAAACGCCCACCGGTGTTAAAATGGATCCGGAAACCCGCCTGTTGTACAGCCCCTCTCATTTCACCTGGATGGATACCAATTTTCCGGCCGGCTCCCCCCGGCAGGGATATCCGGTGGAGATCCAGGCCCTGTGGCACAATGCCCTGGTTTTTCTGGAAACCATCGACCCGGCCGGGGGGTGGGGCCGGAAAGCGGACCAGGTCCGGCAGTCCATCGACACCTTGTTCTGGAACGAAGCCCTGGGATATTTCAGCGACTGCCTCCAGGGCGACGGACCGGCCCGAAAAGCCTTGCCGGATGATGCCCTGCGGCCCAACCAGCTGCTGCTGTTCACACTGGGGGTGATTCCCTCCGGTAAAAAAGCCAGGAAAGCGGTGGAAACCTGTCTGGAACTGCTGGTGCCCGGCGGGATTCGAAGTCTGGCCGACCGCAGGCTGGTTGTCCCCCTGCCGGTGATCCATCACGGCGAAGTGCTCAATAATCCCCATCATCCCTATGCCGGGGTGTATGAGGGAGATGAAGATACCAAAAGAAAACCCGCCTATCACAACGGCACGGCCTGGACCTGGCCGTTTCCGGTATTCTGCGAGGCCTGGGCAATGGTGTTCGGCGAAAAAAGCCATGCCACCTGCCTGTCCTGGCTGGGCAGTATGAAACACCTGATGAGAACCGGCGCTGCCGGATACATTCCCGAGATCCTGGACGGGGATTTCCCCCACACCCCCCGGGGGTGTGACGCCCAGGCCTGGGGAGTGAGCGAGGCAGCCCGGGTCGTACATCAATTGTCAGCAAGGAGAACCTGACGTTCATGAGAAACATGCAGATTTATAAAGTATATCCGGCCATCCCCGAACCCCTGGCTTTTCTGGGGGATCTGGCCAGAAACCTTTGGTGGTGCTGGAATGATGACGCCATTGACCTGTTCCGCCGGATTCATCCGGGCCTGTGGGAACA
Source organism: Desulfotignum sp. (assembly GCA_011389835.1). Classification (GTDB taxonomy): domain Bacteria; phylum Desulfobacterota; class Desulfobacteria; order Desulfobacterales; family Desulfobacteraceae; genus Desulfotignum. The sequence continues at coordinate 1,461 of JAABTO010000154.1, forward strand.
GGTGGGAAAAAATCCGATGGTCTTTCTGGCCCGGATTTCCCAGAACCGGTATGAAGCGCTTTCCAGGGATGAAAGCTTTCTGGGCCACATGGCCCGGGTCAAGACCAGGTTCGAATTCATGTCTACTGAAATGTCCCGGATCCCGGACCTGGTCCTGGAACCCGGTGAAACCCTGGCGTACTTTTCCATGGAATTCGGCCTGCATGAATCCCTGCCTTTTTTTGCCGGCGGACTCGGGGTGCTGGCCGGCGATCATCTCAAGGCCTCTTCCACTTTGGGCCTTCCCTTGACCGGCATCGGACTGCTGTACCGGGAAGGCTATTTCCGTCAGTATCTGGACCATCACGGATGGCAGCAGGAAACCTATCCCATCATCGATGTGTTTGATCTGCCGATTCGAAAAGTCACCCAGGCAACGGGCAAAGATCTGGTAATCGAGATTCAGGGACCGCATGGGATGATTTATGCGTGTGTCTGGGAAATTCAGGTGGGTAAAATCCGGCTTTTGCTGCTGGATACCAACCTGCCTGAAAATCCGGAACATATTCAAAACATCACCTCCCGGCTGTACGCCAGCCACGGCGATGTCCGGGTGGCCCAGGAAGCGCTTCTGGGAATCGGCGGCTGCCGGGCTCTCAAGGCCATGGATCTGTTTCCGGCGGTCTGTCACATGAATGAGGGGCACTGCACCTTTGCCGGGCTGGAGCGCATCTGTCATATCATGGAAAAATATGGTGTCAATTTTCAGAGCGCCTCCCAGATCTGCCGGCGCAGCACCGTGTTCACCACCCATACCCCGGTGGCTGCCGGGCATGACGAGTTTGAAAAACACCAGGTGCGGCCCTACATTTCCCCGTACGCGGAAAAATTCGGTATTTCCGTGGAGGAAATCCTGTCCTGGGGGGAAATTCCCGGGCAAGGCAAAAACGGGAAATTTTCCATGTTCTGCCTGGGTGTCGTGTTTTCAGGATACATCAACGGGGTCAGCCAGCTTCACGGGCAGGTGGCCCGGCAGATGTGGCAGGGATTGTGGCCCCGGCACGAGAGAGAGGAAATACCCATCTCCCATGTCACCAACGGCGTGCACATCAATTCCTATATTTCCCGCCACAAAAACGCGCTGCTGGAACGCTATCTGGCTGCCGACTGGATAGAGCGGCAGTCGGAGCCGGCTCTGGTTTCCCGCATTGACAACATCGACGATGTCGACCTGTGGCATGTGCACGAACTGGACCGGTCCAACCTGATCCGCAAATGCCGGCAGCTGCTGACGGCCCAGTATGAACGGCGCAATGCGTCCCGAACCCTGCTGGATGAAGTGGCAAGCGCCCTGGACCACCGGGTGTTGACCATCTGTTTTGCCAGACGGTTTGCGACCTACAAACGGGCCGGTCTGCTGCTCAAGGATCCAGAGCGCCTGATCCGGCTGATCTCCCATGCCGAACACCCGGTCCAGTTGGTGTTTGCCGGAAAAGCCCATCCCAATGACAACGAGGGCAAAGACCTGATCAGACGGATTGTCGAATTCGCCCGGCAACCGGCCGTCCGGCACCGGATCGTTTTCCTGGAAAACTATGATATCAATATCGCAAGATACATGGTCCAGGGATGTGATGTGTGGCTCAACACCCCGAGACGGCCGTATGAGGCCTGTGGAACGTCCGGCATGAAGGCGGCTGCCAACGGGGGGCTGAACCTGTCCATCCTGGATGGATGGTGGTGTGAAGGATATGACGACACCCGGGGCTGGCGTATCGGCAACGGCACGGATTACGATGATCCGGAGTATCAGGATGAGGTGGAGAGCCAGGCCTTGTTCAATGTGCTGGAAAATGATGTGGTCCCTGTATTTTACGACCGGAAACGGGGGAATCCGCCCAAAAAATGGATCCAGATGATGAAAGCAGCCATGAAAATGGCGATCACCGATTTCTCCAGTGACCGTATGGTAAGAGAATACACGGCCCGGTTCTATATTTCTGCGGCCGGTAACCTGCGGGATCTGACGGAGGATTCAGCCAGAAAAGCCAAGGAAATGGCATTGACCCAGTCCCGGCTCAATGCCCTGTGGTCCCATATCCGCCTGTCAAAACCCCGGATCAGACCGGCAGAGGATTTTGCCGTCGGCGATACGTTCAGTATGGTAATCGACGTGTTTTTAGGAGAATTGAGCCCGGATGAGGTGGAGGTCCAGATCTATCACGGCAGACTCCGGGGGACCGGGGAACTGGAGAACAGCCGGGCGGAAACCATGAAACTGCAGAGCACCATTGCGCCGGGCACCCATGTCTACGGATGCCGGGTGGTGTGCTCGGATTCCGGACGGTTCGGGTATACGGCCCGGGTGATTCCCAGAGGCGATGACGTGCTGCGGAACACGCCGGGGCTGATTACATGGGTGGAAATCGATGACTGATTGTCCCTACCGGACCGCATGACGCGTTGACATAACTTTTATAAAACAGGAGGCGGCATATGACACAAAAACCCCGAATTCTGATTGTGACACCTGAGGTGACGTATCTGCCGGAGGATATGGGGAACCGGTCCAATTATTCCGCCAAGGCCGGCGGCCTGGCGGATGTGTCCGCAGCCCTGATTTCCGCCCTGTTCGATTTGGGATGTGATGTACATGTGGCACTGCCGGATTACCGTTCCATCTTTGACGGCGCCACCACCAAAACCCACAGCCGGGAGCTGGCCAAGATCCGAAAGCGCCTGGATGAAGAGCGGATCCATTTGGCTGCGGACCGGGCATTCTATTATCTGAACAATGTGTATTCCGGATATTCGGACATGGACCTGAAGGTGTCTCTGGCGTTCCAGCGGGAGGTGATCAACAACATCATGCCCAGAGTGGAGCCGGACATCATTCACTGCAACGACTGGATGACCGGCCTGATCCCGGCCATGTCCCGGAAAATGGAGATTCCCTGCCTGTTCACCATCCACAACATCCATACCATGACCTCCACCATGGCGGAAATAGAGGACCGGGGCATTGACGCGGCCTCCTTCTGGCAATGGCTGTATTTCAAACAGCCGCCCGTGAACTACGAGGAAAGCCGGGATCACAACCGGGTGGATTTTCTCTCTTCCGGGGTGTTTGCCGCCCATTACGTGAACACGGTGAGCCCCACGTTCATAAAGGAAATCGTTGAGGACCGGCATCCGTTTGTGGAACCCTGCCTGAAAAACGAGCTGACCAATAAATATTATGCCGAATGCGCCACAGGCATTCTCAACGCACCGGAACCGGAATTCAACCCGGCCGTGGATGAAATGATCCGGTATAACTACGGCCCGAAAAACCACAAACAGTTCAAGGCGGCCAACAAGACTTATCTGCAAAAGATCCTGGATCTGGAAGAAAACGAGAATGCCCCGCTGTTCTTCTGGCCGTCCCGGCTGGACCCGGTTCAGAAAGGATGTCAGCTGCTGGCCGACATCATGTACCAGGTGGTGGACCGGTACCAGGACCAGGGGCTGCAGATCGTGTCCGTGGCGTCCGGGGCCTATGAAAAGTATTTTCACGAGATCGTCCGGCACCATGGTCTGGGCCGGCGGGTGAGCATTTGCGGATTCAATGAAGGGTTGTCCCACCAGGCCTTTGCCGCGGCGGATTTCATCCTCATGCCCTCGGCGTTCGAGCCCTGCGGCCTGCCCCAGATGATCGGGAGCATCTACGGTTCCCTGCCCATTGTGTTTGACACCGGCGGTCTGCATGATACGGTGACACAGCTGGACCCGGTGGCTGACACCGGCAATGGATTTGTGTTCAATGTCCACGATGCCCGGGGACTTTCCTGGGCCATTGACCGGGCCATGGATTTTTACATGATGGATGAACAGACAAAAGAACAGCAGATCCACCGGATCATGATCGACAGCGTCCTGGCCTTCAACCATTCCCGATGCGCCCAGGCATACATCAACCTGTATGAAAAAATGCTCCAGAGGCCCTTCCTTGTCTGATCCCGGGATTTTCAACGACCCGGGACTGCTGCCGTATGCCGGCGTAATCCAGTCCCGGCACCGGACCGCCCGGGACATGGTGGAACGGATCCGGGCCGGGCATGACGGATCTTTGACCGGTTTTGCGGATTATCATCTGCGATTCGGCCTGCACGTTGATCCTTCCACGCAGCAGTGGGTGTTCACGGAGTGGGCCCCCCATGCCACGGACATGTTTATTCTGTGCGACAAAAATCACTGGCAGTGCGTACCGGAATACCGGGTGCCCAAAATCGATGACCAGGCGTTTGAAGCCCGGTTCGACGCAGACCTTTTTTCCCATCAGGACCTGTTCCGTTTGAAAGTGGTCTGGCCCGGCGGACAGGGGGACCGGATTCCCACAGCGGCCCGCAGGGTGGTCCAGGATCCCTGCACCCTGATTTTCAATGCCCAGGTATGGGCGCCGCCAAAACCCTATGTATGGCACACCCCGGATCCCGGCAGCCGCACAGCGCCGCTTCTGATTTACGAGGCCCACCCGGGTATGGCCCTGGAAGCCGAACGCATCGGCACCTGGACCGAATTTTGCCGTCATATCCTGCCCAAGATCGTGGATGCCGGGTACAACGCCATTCAGTTGATGGCGGTGCAGGAACATCCCTATTACGGATCATTCGGATATCACGTGTCCTCGTTTTTCGCCCCGTCTTCCCGGTTCGGCACGCCCGAAGACCTCAAGTCTCTTATCGATGAAGCCCACAGACACGGTATCCGGGTGCTCATAGACATCATCCATTCCCACAGTGTGAAAAACGAGGTCGAGGGATTGTCCCGGTTCGACGGTACCCTTTACCAGTTTTTTCACGACGGTCCGAAAGGGGATCACCTTTTATGGGATTCCCGGTGTTTTGATTATGGCAGGCCCATGGTGGTCAAATTTCTTTTGTCCAACCTGCGGTACTGGATCGATGAATTTCATGTGGACGGATTCCGGTTCGACGGGGTGACCTCCATGCTGTTTGAGGACCACGGTCTGGGGCGGGCGTTCATGAGCTATGCCGATTACTTCGGTCCGGATGTGGACATGGATGCCCTGGGGTATTTATATGCCGCCAACCGCCTGGTACATGAATGCCGGACAGATGCCGTGACCATTGCCGAGGATGTGAGCGGGTATCCCGGTCTGGCCGCAGGCACGAAAGACCACGGATATGGATTTGATTTCCGGTTTGCCATGGGTATCGCTGATTTCTGGATCAAGCTGATCAAAGAGACCCGGGATGAGGACTGGCCTTTAGAACGTCTGTGGCACGAGCTCACCAACCACCGGGCCGAGGAAGCCACCATCTCCTATGCGGAATGTCACGACCAGGCCCTGGTGGGGGACCAGACCCTGATGATGCGCCTGATGGGTTCCCGGATCTACACGGACATGCACAAGGACCATGCCGGTATCGAGACCTTCCGGGCCGTGGCCCTGCACAAGATGATCCGGCTGATCACCCTGGCCACGGCAAATGCGGGATACCTCAATTTCATGGGCAATGAATTCGGCCATCCCGAGTGGGTGGACTTTCCCTCGGAACGGAACCATTTTTCATTCAGATACGCCCGGCGCCAGTGGTCCTTGAAATATGATCCGGATCTGATGTATGCTGGACTGTTTGCCTTTGACCGGCAGATGATCCGCCTGGCCAAAGAGGCTGAAATGTTTGAATCCGGTGATCCCGTCCTTTGCCATATCCACGAAGACAACAAGATCATCGCCTTTGCAAGGAATCCCTTGTTTTTTGTTTTCAATTTCCACCCGTTCCACTCATATTTTGACTACCGGGTGGCGGCACCGCCGGGCAAATACCGGCTGGCCCTGGATACGGACGAGTCCCGGTTCGGTGGCCATGACCGGCTGGCGCCGGACCAGGTTTTCTTTACCCTTTCAGACGATACGGTGGGCCCCGGTTGTCACCGGTTGTCTCTGTACCTGCCTTCCCGCACTGCCCTGGTGCTGGAAAAATGCTCTTGAGAAGCATCGCGATCTCTGTGCCGGCCTGCCGGCGCCGCCGGTATCACCAGAGGTCTTTTTCCTGAATCTGGGTTTTGATCCCCCAGATGTCTTCGGCATAGGCCTTGATGGTGCGGTCGCTGGAAAAATACCCGGTGCGGGCCGTATTCATCAGGGCCCGGGCACTCCATTTGTCAGGTTGCTGAAAATCCCGGGCAATGGCTTCCTGGGCCGCGGTGTAAGCCCCGAAATCGGCAAAATTCAGGTATTGATCCCCCGGGGACATGAGAATATTGAACAGCGGTCGGAAAATCCCGGGTTCCGACTGACTGAACCGGTCGGACCGGAGCGCGTAGATGACCTGCCTGAGGCGGTCATCTTTTTCCAGATAATCCCTGGGCTGATAATGCGGGCGTAATGCCGCCACCTCGTCCACGTTCAGACCGAAAATATACATGTTTTCTTCACCCACATGTTCGAGAATTTCAATATTTGCCCCGTCCATGGTGCCGATGGTCAGTGCCCCGTTCATGGCGAATTTCATATTCCCGGTGCCGGATGCTTCCATGCCGGCGGTGGAAATCTGTTCGCTCACATCGGCGGCCGGTATGAGCCGCTCCGCCAGGGAAACCCGGTAGTCCGGCAAAAACACCACCTTGAGCTGCCTGTTCACGGCCGGGTCCGTGTTCACGACATCCGCCACATTGTGGATCAGCTTGATGATCAGTTTGGCCGTATGGTAGCCTGGTGCGGCCTTGCCGGCAAAAATGAATGTCCGGGGAGAACCGATATCCCTGTTTTCCTCTTTGACGGACAGATACAGGTGGATGATATGCAGGATGTTGAGCAGCTGGCGCTTGTACTCGTGGATCCGTTTGGCCTGGATATCAAAGATGGAGGATGTATCCACGGTTTCGGACACCGTGTGTTTGATGTAGGCGGCCAACGACTGCTTGTTGGCCTGCTTCACGGCCCGGTACTGTTCCAGAAATCCGGGATCGCCCTGAAATGCTTCCAGCTCCCATATCAGGTCCAGGTCTGCGATCCAGCGCCTGCCAATGGCATCGGTGATCAGTTTTGCCAGATTTGGATTACACGCCACAATCCACCGCCGGGGGGTGACACCGTTGGTTTTGTTGTTGAATTTTTCCGGCCAC
>JAABTO010000022.1 GCA_011389835.1 Desulfotignum sp.
TGCAGACATATACCACCCGGCATTCCGGTCCGGCGTCCGGCCTGCCCGTGGTCACATTCAAATTCGATCCGTCCGCAGGGTATGCCTGCCCGTTCGTGAGAGACACCGGTTGTTTTGTTTATCCGGATCGGCCGGCATCCTGCCGCCTTTATCCTTTGGCACGGGCCATCTCACGATCCCGGGAATCCGGAGAAATCCAGGAATATTATGCGTTCATCCAGGAAGATCATTGCAAGGGGTTTGAAGACCGGAATCCCCAGACCGTCGGTCAGTGGCTGGCCGGTCAGGCGGTGGAACCATATAACCAAAACAATGATAAACTCATGGAACTGATCCATCTGAAAAACCGCATCATGCCCGGCCCATTGACCCAGGATCAGTCAAATTCGGTTTTTCTGGCACTGTATGACCTGGATGAATTCCGCCATCTCATTTTCAATCAGGATCTGCTGGGCGGGGTACCTGTGTCCCGGCAACTGATGCAAAACATCGGTACAAAAGATGAGGCCCTTCTGGATCTGGGAGTGAAATGGGTGCGTTACCAGTTGTTCGGCATGGATATGAACGACAGCTGAATTTGATGCAGGGGAGAGAAGATGACAGCGATTGACCGGAAAACCGCTCTGGTTCTGGGAGCGGTGAAAGGGATTGGAAAGGGGATCGGACTGGCCCTGGCAAAACAGGGTGTCAAACTGATATTGACCCGTCATGACTGGGAAGCGTCCTTTGAACGGATGGAAGCGGATTTTGCCGCAACCGGGGCAGAATACCATATTATTACAGCGGATCTGACACAGGTTGATCAGGTGGCCCAAATGGGGCGTTTTATTCGTGATCGTTACGGCAAACTGGATATTCTGATCAATAATATCGAACGGGGCGGATGGCCGGTGGTTCACGGGCCGTATGTGGAAGACCAGTGGGACCTTGAAATGGAAACCACCCTGAAAGCCAAGCGCTGGGTGTTTGATGCCGTGTTCTCTCTGCTAAAGGCTTCAGAAGACGCGGTGGTGATCAATCTGTCTTCCGTGGCAGCCATTACCGGTCGATCCGGTCCGGCCGCACACGTGTTCAATGACGGGTATTCAGCAGCCAACAGGGGGATTCAGCGCCTGACCGAAACCTGGGCCCGCATGGGCGCCCCCAATGTCCGTGTGAACGAACTCATGCTGGGAATATTCGAGACCCGCCACGCCCAGGGAACGCGGGGCTGGGAACAGGTGCTCACGCCGGCTGAGAAACAGGCCCTGGTGGATCATACGCTGGCCGGCCGTACCGGCACCATTGAAGATGTGGTCAACGCCTGCCTGTTCATGATCCAGGATGCCCCGTATCTGACCGGCAGTGTGCTCCGTCTGGACGGCGGATTTGTGCTGGGTGGTGAAAATGTCCCCCCCATGCCCGGGGGCGTTCTGTAAATTTGAATCAAAATGAGATGTCCTGCTGTTTCATGTCTTGCCAATTGATTGACACGTAACGGCAAAAAACGGTTTTTCAGATTTTCGGATTCAGCAGCATCTGTGCAATGGTCAGCCGGGGTCGTCCCGTCAGGTTGTGCTGATTTTTGAACTGTTGTTCACGGGCGGACAGATCCATATAAAAAGGGGTCCTGTCAAAGGGAATATAGGGTTTGGTGCCAAACTGCCCGGCATCGCATCCCGGGCCTTTGATTGTCTGCCGTCCGGGCGGATGCAGTTCGTGGGGCAAGCCGTGCAGCCGGCAGATCATGGGTCTGAAGGGATACAGGATGCAGCGGCCCCGCAGATTGAGTGGGCACATCAGTTTCAGGGACCGGCCGGCATGGCCGTCCGCAAAGGTTTGGTTGACATAGTCCGTCGCCCGGGTCCGGACCTCTTGTTTTCGGATGGGGTCCATCTGCAGAAATCCCTGAACCAGAAAGGCTTTTTCAATAAACGTATGATGGAAGAATAAAGAGGTGCAGCAGTTGTCGGTACAGCCCGTACAGTGAAAATTGTATCGATCCGCCACCCGATCATAGGCGGCATCCATTCTTTTGTATAAACGGATCAGAGAAGAAAAATCATACGGTGTCATGAATGTTTCAAGCGAAGTTATACCAGGGGGTTTGGAAGGAAAAGTTTGGCGTAGACTTCTAAGGCATAGCGATCCGTCATGCTGGCAATTACATCGCAGACCGAGCGCTTCAAGCCGTTTTTATCCATATCCCAGGGCGCCATTTCCATTTTTTCAAGTTCCGCCTGCAGATGATCGGGATGCATGATAAAATACCGGTACAATCCTTCGATGATTTTTTTGGCTTTGATGAATTCATTGTGAACGCCCGGAGACCGGTAGACTTTTTCATAGAGGAATTTTCTCAGAATGGTCATGGCATTGAAAATATCCTGTCCGATTTCCAGAACGAACCGGCCGTTTTTCGGGCCGCTGTGGCTCACCAGATTTTCGATCATGGTACTGGCCCGGACGGAATGGGTTCTGCCCAGTTTTTTCAGGCAGATGTCGGGCACCTGGTCCATGGTGACCACCTTGGCGCGAAGGGCGTCATCCAGATCATGGTTCAGATAGGCCATGATATCGGCAACCCGGACAATTCTACCCTCCACGGTAACGGCAGTCTCACCGGGTACGGCAGGTATGATGTTGCCGAACCCTTTGGAGTGTTTGAGGATGCCGTCTCTGACATCCCGGGTCAGATTGAGTCCCTGACCTTTGTTTTCAAGGGTGTCCACGACCCGTAGACTCTGGTTGGAATGGGAGAAGTACGGGGAGTGGATTTCCGTGAGAGCGACTTCTCCGGCATGTCCGAACGGGGTATGCCCCAGATCGTGGCCCAAAGCAACGGCTTCGGCCAGATCTTCATTCATGCGCATGGCCCGGGCAATGTTTCTGGCGATTTCCGCCACCTCCAGGGTGTGTGTCAGCCGGGTGCGGTAATGATCTCCCAATGGTGAAAGAAAGACCTGGGTCTTGTATTTGAGCCGCCGGAAAGAATTGGAGTAAACAATGCGGTCCCGGTCCATCTGGAACGGGGTTCTGATGTTGCAGATGGTGGTTTCGGCAAATCGCCGGGTGGCCCCTTGGCTTGGCGTACCGTGTCGGGACAGAAAATCACGCTCACGGTTTTGAAATATTTCTTTGATACTCAGACCGGTCCCGGTTTCAGACAAATTTTTCTGTAAAGCTTTCATAAATCCTTATTGCGGTTTTATCAGGATAGTATAGAATACAACATTTTTATGAAAAAGCAAGTAGAGCGGGAGACGGGAAACAGGCCCAAAGAATTGACAGGGTGTCTTACAAAAAAATGGTTGCCGACAGAGATGAAACTTATATGTTGCTGGCTTTGAACCAGGCAGCAGCGGCCCTTGAACAGGGAGAATTTCCCGTAGGCTGTGTAATCGTTCAGGACGGCCGGGTGATGAGCCGGGGGGGGCGGACCGGCACGGTTTTGAAGGCGGACCGTCGGGCCATGATCAGTGAAGTGGATCATGCAGAGATCCAGGCGCTTCGGCAGCTTGAATCCTGTCCCTATCCGGTCGTGCCGGAAAAATGTGTCCTGTACTGCACCATGGAGCCCTGCCTGATGTGCTTCGGCGCCATTATTCTATCCGGAATACAGACGGTGGTGTATGCATTTGAAGACCCCATGGGCGGTGGAACGGCATGTGACCTGTCATCTTTGCCCCGGCTATACGGAAACGCAAAGATTTGGATAAAAAAAGGGGTCTGTCGTAGAAAAAGTCTTGATCTTTTTTATGATTTTTTTAATAAAAAAGGCAATCTGTACTGGAAAGACAGCTTTCTGGAGCAGTATGTGCGGGATCAGAAATACGCGGAGATTAAATAAATATTGAATTTTTTTAAATTGCCTTCTATAATAGCAAGGTTATGCTTGTTTGATATTAATTTAATATAAACGGTAATGGATTGAACCCTTAGCAGGAGGTGAAAAATATCTAAGCAAGGACGACAGGATCAATTGAATGTGAACAAGGGGATCAGGGCTGGAGAAGTCCGTGTGATCGGTGCAGATGGAGAGCAGATAGGCATTATGCCGATGGCGGAAGCCTTGAGAATCGCGGAAGAGCAAACCCTGGATCTGGTGGAGGTGTCTCCGGACGCCAAGCCACCTGTCTGCAAGATAATGGACCATGGAAAATTCAAGTACGAGCAGACAAAAAAGAAACAGGAAGCCAAAAGAAAACAGAAAACCACGCAGATCAAGGAAATAAAAGTCCGGCCGAAAACAGATGATCATGATCTGGCCACCAAGGTCCGGCATATTGAAAAGTTCATCAGCAACAATGACAAGGTAAAAATCACCCTGGTATTCCGGGGACGTGAGGTGGTGCTCAGAGAACAGGCCAATGCAGTCCTGGAAAAAGTGGTCAACCTGACCACGGATTTTGCTGTTGTCGAGCAGCTGCCCCGCTTTGAAGGCCGGGTGATAACTATGCTGCTTGCCCCGAAATAGAACGGATTTCTTTTATCTGATCATCCCGCATGAGCCCTTCAATCCATGTTGAAATGGATGGTGATGCATATCGCTTGTACCGGTATGTATCACTGTCCCTTTTTTTATAATCCAGGAACAGCCAAGCCAACGAACAAGGAGATGTAACATGCCTAAAATCAAAACAACCCGCGCGGCAGCGAAACGGTTCAAAAAAACCGGATCAGGGAAATACAAGTTCAGAAAATCCCATGCCAGTCATATTTTGACCAAAAAGAGCACCAAACGGAAACGGTCGCTTCGTCTGGACCAGATCGTTGCTGAATCCGACATGAAGCAGGTTCGGCGGATGCTGCCCAATGGCTGATGTTGAAGAAAACCGTCTGTGTTCCCCGTCTGTGGCGGCATCTGGCGGATCACAATGTTTATTGAGAATTTTTGAGGAGTGGTGATACCATGAGAGTGAAAAGAGGATTTAAAGCACGGCACCGGAGAAATAAAGTGCTGAAACTGGCCAAAGGGTTCAGGGGCGGCAGGAGTAAATTGTTCAGAACTGCAGCGGATTCGGTGGACAAGGCATTGATGTATGCATACCGGGACCGGCGGGTACGCAAACGCGACTTCCGGAAACTGTGGGTTGTCCGGATCAATGCCGGTGCCAGAATGAATGATCTGTCCTATTCCCAGTTTATTCATGGCCTGAAGCTGGCCGGTTGTGAACTGGACCGGAAAGTGCTGGCTGATCTGGCTGTTTCAGATCCGGGTGGATTTTCCCAGCTGGCTTCCCAGGCAGCTGCCCGACTGAACTGAATTAAAGCCCATCAGGGGGAATGTTTTGCAAAATCAGATTCATGACATGGAAAATCAGGCACTGGATGAAATTCAGGCTGCCGGCACCCTGGAAGATCTGGAAATGGTTTCTGTCCGGTATCTGGGCCGGAAAGGGATCTTAACCGCTTTTTTGCGCGGGATTTCTTCTCTTCCCGAAGATCAGCGCCCGGATGCCGGAAAAAAGGCCAATCAACTCAAGGTGAAACTGGAGCAAATGATCCAGCAGGCCCGGTCGCGGATACAGACAGCGCAGACAGATCAAAGACCGGGCATTGACGTGACCCTTCCGGGCCGACGGCGCGGGTACGGGTCTGTTCATCCCATCACCCGGGTTCTGGACGACATATGCGGCATTTTCCTGCGTCTGGGGTTTGATATTGCAGAAGGCCCTGAAGTGGAAACCGATTATTATAACTTTGAGGCACTCAATATTCCCAAGTACCACCCGGCCAGAGATATGCAGGACACATTCTATATATCCGACAATATCGTACTGCGGACCCATACCTCTCCGTCCCAGCCCCGGACCATGGAAAAAACTCAGCCCCCGGTCCGGATCATATCCGCCGGCAAGGTTTTCCGTTGTGACTCTGATTTGACCCACACCCCCATGTTTCACCAGATCGAAGGCCTGATGGTGGATGAAAAGATATCGTTCGGAGATCTGAAAGGGGTGTTGACCACATTTGTTCATCAGTTTTTTGACCGGCAGACCGCGTTGCGGTTCAGACCCAGTTATTTTCCGTTTACCGAGCCCAGTGCGGAAGTGGATATCCAGTGTGTGATATGCAAGGGAGACGGGTGCCGGGTGTGTTCGAAAACCGGATGGCTGGAAGTTCTGGGATCGGGTATGGTCCACCCGGCCGTGTTTGAAAATGTGGGGTATGATACCAAAAAATATACCGGGTTTGCATTCGGTGTGGGGATTGAACGGATGGCCATGCTCAAATACGGTATTGATGATATCCGCAAATATTTCGAGAATGATATGCGTTTTTTAGGGCAGTTTTAATTATGAAAGTCACACTGAGCTGGATAAAAGAGTACATTGCTTTGGATCTTGAACCCGATGATATCGCCTCGAAACTGACCATGGCCGGCCTGGAAGTGGATGCGGTGGAAGATCTGTATGCCTATCTTCAGGAAATTGTGGTGGCAAAGGTTCTGGAGGTAAAAAAGCATCCGGATGCGGACAAGTTGAGTTGCTGTGTGGTGGATACGGGAAGCAAAACTCCGGCGCAGATCATTTGCGGGGCCCCCAATGTCAGGCCGGGTATGTATTCCGCCTGTGCACTGCCGGGCGTGACCCTTCCCGGAGAAATCAAGATCAAGAAAAGCAAGCTGAGGGGCGAAGTATCGGAAGGAATGCTCTGTTCAGGGGCTGAGCTTCGTGTGGATACAGATGCCGCCGGCATCATGGATCTGCCCGGAGCGCCTGTGCCGGGTACCCCGTTGACCCGGGCCCTGGATGTTTCCGATACGGTATTTGAGATCGATCTGACACCCAACCGGCCAGACTGCCTGAGCGTGATGGGGGTTGCCAGAGAAGTGGGTGCCTTTGTTCAGCCCAATCAGAAGATTGTCCGGCCGGATGTGACATTTCCCCGTCAGCGGATCGGTGGCACATCCATCCATGATCATGCCCGGGTGGACATCAAGGATCCGGATCTGTGCCCCCGGTATTCCGCCGGTCTGCTGTTTGATGTGACCGTGGGACCGTCGCCTTTCTGGTTGCGCCGCCGGCTGGAATCGGTAGGGCTGACACCCATCAACAATGTGGTGGATGTGACCAATTTCGTGATGATGGAGACCGGCCAGCCCCTGCATGCGTTCGACTATGATGAGCTGGCACAAGGCCGCATTGTGGTGCAGAAGGCGGGAAAAGCCATGGAATTCACCACCCTGGACAGCAAGGTGCACCAGCTGGATCCGGATATGCTCTTGATCTGTGACGGTGAGCGGCCGGTCGCTCTGGCTGGGGTCATGGGTGGTGAGAACTCGGAAATTTCTGTGAACACCACCCGCGTAATGATTGAAAGCGCCTGTTTCAATCCGGTCTCCATCCGTCGGACTGCCAAGCGAACCGGTATCGCCTCGGATGCGTCCCACCGGTTCGAGCGGGGCGTTGATCCGGACGGCACCGTGTATGCATTGCAGCGGGCCATGAACCTGATCGCTGATCTGAGTGACGCCCTCATTGCAGCGGATATCATTGATGCCTGTCCGGCGGATCCGGTACCGCTGTGCATTGAACTGGACCCCGATGCCCTCAATATCCGGCTGGGAACCGAACTGACGGTTGCGGAGATTTCCCGGATTCTGGAATCCGTGGAATTCAGGATACAGCCGTCTGAAAACGGCAATGTGACGGTTTCCGTGCCGACGTTCCGTGTGGACGTGACCCGGCCCGAAGACCTGTCTGAAGAAGTGGCCCGGTTATGGGGATACAACCGGATCAATACCACCTACCCCCCGGTACCGGCCAAAGGCCGCCCGCTGGCCCCCCTGATCCTGACTCGCCGATCCATCCGCGGCATTCTCAACGGGTTGTCATTTTATGAAGCGATCAATTACAATTTCATTGCCAAAGATTTCTGTGACCGGCTGCATCTTCTGGAAAACGATGAGCGACGGAATGTGGTGCAGATCCTGAATCCGCTGTCCGATCAGATGTCCGTGCTCAGAACGTCTCTAGTGCCGGGTCTGCTGGAAAACATGCGTAAAAATATATCCCAGCAGACCGACACCCTGCATCTGTTTGAAATCGGAAAGACCTTTTTCAACACAGACCTGAATGCATTGCCCGAGGAAAAGGAAATGGTGGCCGGACTGATGACCGGCAACCGGATACAGCCGTCCTGGTACGCCAAAAAGCAGGCGCTTGATTTTTTTGATCTCAAAGGGGTGGTGGAGGATCTGCTGGAAGGGCTTGGGATCGATGACGTCAACTTCACCCGTCTGGCGGATGCGGATGGCCCCTATTTTGAATCCGGTTTTGGGGCAAAGATTCATAAGCAGGGAAATCTGGGGAATCTGGGGAAAATCAGCCGACCGGTACTGAAACGATTCGGCCTCAAACAGGACGCCTATGTGTTTGAATTGAATCTGGCCGCATTGATGGCTCATATGCCGGATCAAATTCAGTCAAAGCCGCTGCCCCGGTATCCTGCTATCTCCCAGGATGTGACACTGATTGTGGATCGGCAGATTCCGGTGGGTGATGTTCTCGGGGAAATGAAAACCATTGCTCAAAAAGAATTTCTGGTGGAAGACACGTATCTGTTTGACCTGTTTGAAGGCAGCCCGCTGGCGGAGGGAAAAAAATCCCTGTCGTTCCGGATTGTGTATCGCTCTGAAAACAAGACCCTCACGGAAAAACATATCCGCAAGCTTCATACGGCCATTTCCAGTCAGCTGGTAAAAACGTTTCATGCCGATCTGCCGGAATAACGCACGGGGTATTGACAAAGGAAACAGGTATTGCTATACAATGCCGTTGATGCGGGTATAACTCAGGTGGTAGAGTGCAAGCTTCCCAAGCTTGATGTCGCGAGTTCGAGTCTCGTTGCCCGCTCCACCTTGTTTTTTTAAGGGTGTTGACTGGCAGAAATGTTCCACTGATGGGAATGGAATGGGCATAATCTGAGCCGATGGGCAAAAGGCGAAGATTCAGTTGAAAGTTGAACAGGAACGGGCATCTGCCCGTTTTTGTATTTTAAACAAAGGGATGCAGGGGCATATCCGGTGATGAATGTGAGTCAGAGCAACGCACAGTATGTGAGTCTGATAACACAGATGGCAGATGATCTGTGCCAGGGGGAAGGGTTTGAACTGGTGCATGTGGAAATGGTCACCTGGAATCGTCAGACCATCATCCGGATCTATGTGGACAAACCCGGCGGCATCAATCTGGATGAATGTGCGGACATCAGCCGCCAGCTTGGAGACCTGCTGGATGTGCAGCTTCCTGATATGGGCAGCTACCGTCTGGAAATATCTTCTCCCGGGCCTTATCGGCCTTTGAAGAAAAAACAGGATTTTCAGCGGTTCAAGGGCAGCCAGATTAAAATTGAGACCAGGACGGCCATCCAGGGAAGGAAAAAATTTACCGGCATGCTTGAACAGATACAAGAAGATGCGGTCGTTATCGAGGTGGACGGTGAACAGGTGGAAATTCCGGATCAGCAGATATTCAAGGCAAACCTCACAGGCCGGTAAAATGGAGAACACGTAACGATGATTATCACAGACATTAAACGAGTAATCGATCAAGTCAGCCGTGAAAAAGGCATAGATGCAGAGGTGTTGATCAATACCCTTAAAGAGGCCGTTGTCTCCGCAGCCAGAAAAAAACTGGGTCCGCGGGCGGATATCGAGGTGCATTATGACGGTAAATCCGGTGAGATCGAAGTGTTCCATTTCAAGGAAGTGGTGCAAGAGGTGGAATTCCCTGACAATGAGCTGACCCTGGAGCAGGGATATGAGTATGATCCGGAGTGCGAGATCGGTGACAGCCTGGGAATCCGTATCGATACCGAAGAGTTTGGACGTATCGCAGCTCAGTCCGCCAAACAGGTGATCATTCAGAAAATGCGGGAAGCCGAGCGCAATGCTGTGTATGAAAATTTCATTCACAAAAAAGGCAAGATCATCAACGGCATTGTCCAGCGGTTTGACCGGGGCAGCATTATCGTCAATCTCGGGCAGGCCGAAGCCGTTCTCCGGCCCAAAGAGCAGATGCCCAGGGAAAATTACAAACGCGGAGACCGGATCCGGGCCTATGTGATGGATGTTCTGGAAGAATCCAAAGGGGCTCAGATTATTTTGTCCCGGACCCATCCGGAGTTCTTGATGGAACTGTTCAGAACCGAGGTGCCGGAAGTGGCCGAGGGCATTGTCAAGCTTCAGGGGGCGGCCAGGGTACCGGGTGTCCGGGCCAAAATCGCCGTGTCCTCCACGGATTCCGATGTGGATCCGGTTGGGGCTTGCGTGGGGATGAAAGGAAACCGGGTTCAGAATATTGTCCAGGAGCTTCGGGGGGAAAAGATCGACATTGTTCAATGGAGCCCGGATGTGGCCCGTTTTGTCTGCAATGCCCTGTCCCCGGCGGAAATTTCCCGGGTGATCATTGATGAAGATAACCGGTCCATGGAGGTCATTGTCAATGATGAATATCTGTCCATTGCCATCGGCAAAGGCGGACAGAATGTCTCCTTGGCCTGTGAAATCACCGGCTGGCATCTGGAAGTGACGTCAGAAGAAGAATACAGCCGGGAAGTCAAACTCGGTTATGAAAGCCTGATGAAACTGGACAATGTCGGCCTGCCCATGGCGGAAATTCTGTTCAAGTCTGGTTACGCTTCTTTGATGGATATCGTTGAGACCTCACCGGAAGAACTGGCGTCTGTTATGGATATTTCCTTGGATGAAGCCGAGGCAACGGTTGTTCAGGCCATGGAGCGCCTGAAGGAAGAACAGTCTGCTGCCGATGAAGCGGCCGAACCGGTTTCCGAAAAAGATGAGTTGTCAGCAGAAGAAGACGTTGCAGCAGAAGACGTTGCAGCAGAAGACGATGTAGCAGAAAACGATGCAGCAGAAGAATCAGATGTGGATGTCATGGATGATAACGGGGCTGAACCATAAATCGCATACACAAACCAGAAAACCGCAGGCTAGGCAAAGAATATTAAAAGAGGATTACTTGGGGGCAAGGGATGGCGAAACTCAGAGTATACGAATTGGCAAAAGATCTGAATATGACAAACAAGGCGCTGCTCAATAAATTAAAAGAAATGAATATTGATGCAAAAAGTCATATGAGCTCTCTGGATGACAGTGTGGTCAAACAGATCAAAACCAATTTGTTCGGCAAGACCAGACAAAAAGAAGACCTCAAGGTCAGGCCCTCGGTCATCCGCCGGCGGAAAAAGAAGGCTGCCCGTGAGTCGGAGGCAGAAACTCAAGAAGACGCAACCCAGACGACTTCGGTACCAGCACAGGATGCGGAGGATTTGCAGACCCGGCAACCCGAAGAGCGGCCACAAGCAGCGCCTGAAGCACCGGATGCCCCCCCGGTGACCCGGGACAAGGAACCTGCCGCAGAAACAACGGATGCCTCAACGCCGAAAAAAGAGTCTCCGACAAAAAAACGGAAAGCTGAAGCTGCCAAAATTATCAAACCGGTAAAGGTCACTCAGGCCCCGGAACCAGTGGAGGAAGATCCGGCTGTCGCGTCCGGACCCAAGAAGACCGAAGCGGATAAAAAACAGGCACGCGTTCCGGATGTTGAACCCTCGGCTGCGGCGGATGATCGGAAAGAAACCGACGCCACAGAACCGTCTGTTGAACAAGCGCCTGCGCAGGACAAAGCAGCTTCCACTTCTGCGGCTGACACTGAAGCGGAAAAGACAGGTACAGAGCCCAAACAGCCGGAAATTCTCGAGAAAGCCCCTTCAGAAACGGAATCCGAAGAACAGAAATCGTCAAAAAAGAAAAAGAAAAAAAAGAAATCCGCCCCGGCCAAGATCGTGAAAAAAGCCGATCCTGTGATAATGGAAAACATTCGGAAAACAAAGGCGGAAGAAGAGAAAAAAGATGTGGATACAGAGCGCATCTCCAGACCTGCGGCATTGGATCGCGCCGGTGCGGTTTCGGCCGGGCCGGATAAAGGAATGCCTTTTGTTCCGGGGGAACCGGACCCGGGATTCAGAAAAAAGGACCGCCGCAAGGATGAGTCCGGGGGTGATGCCTTTGACGGCAAAAGAAAGAAGCGTAAGAAAAAATCCGTGGTTGAGGGAGAAGAACTCTACCGGGGCCGCGGAAAGAAAAAACGGGGCAAAAAAGATACCCGGGGCAAAAAAGGCGGGTTCCAGAAAACCCAGATCACCACTCCCAAGGCCATCAAACGGCGGATCAAGGTGGATGAGGCTATCGAGCTGGCGGAACTGGCCAAGCGCATGGGAATCAAGGCAAATGAGATGATTGCCAAGCTCATGACCATGGGCGTGATGGCCACGGTCAACCAGACCATTGATTTTGAGACCGCCACCCTGGTGGCAGCGGAATTTGATTTTGAAGTGGAAAAAGCCAGTTTTGAAGAAGAAGTGCTGCTTCAGGTCGAAACCGAAAATGAAGACACCGGCCCTATGATCAAAAGTCCACCCGTGGTGACCATCATGGGCCATGTGGATCACGGTAAGACCTCGCTGCTGGATGTGATCCGGAAATCCAAGATCACCAGCGGTGAAGCCGGCGGCATTACGCAGCACATCGGTGCCTATAATGTGGAAACGCCCAACGGCGGGCGGGTCACTTTTCTGGACACACCGGGCCATGCCGCGTTTACCGCCATGCGTTCCAGAGGTGCCAAAGTCACGGATATCGTCATTCTGGTGGTGGCGGCGGATGATGGGGTCATGCCCCAGACCGTTGAAGCCATCAATCATTCCAAGGCGGCAGGTGTCCCGGTCGTGGTGGCGGTGAACAAAATGGACAAACCCGGCGCGGACCCGGACCGGATCATGCGGGAGCTGGCAGAACTGGGGCTTTTGGCCGAAGATTGGGGCGGAGACGTGATTTTTGTCAAAGTGTCCGCCAAAACCGGTGAAGGGATCGATGACCTGTTGGAAATGGTGCTGCTCCAGTCTGAAGTGCTGGAACTCAAGGCCAATCCGGATCGGAGCGCCGCCGGGTATGTGGTGGAATCCCGTCTGGATACCGGTCGGGGGGCCGTTGCCACCGTGTTGGTGAAACAGGGAACCCTGCGGGACGGAGATGCCATCGTCTGCGGACTGCATTCCGGAAAAATCCGGGCCATGATCGATGATCTGGGCAACCGCATCGAAGAGGCGGGTCCCTCCACGCCGGCGGAAATCGTGGGGTTGACCGGGGTCCCGGATGCCGGAGACGAATTCGTGGCCGTGGCTTCGGACAAGGATGCCAAGCAGATCGCGAGTCACCGCATGCAGAAGCAGCGGGCCAAGGAACTGGCCAAAAAGAGCCGGGCCAACCTGGAAAAAATGTTCGAGAACCTGGGTTCCGAAGAAATCAGAGAACTGAAACTGATCGTCAAGGCGGATGTCCAGGGATCCATCGAAGCATTGAACGATTCCCTCAAGGATCTGGCCAAAGAGGAAGTGGACATCAAGATCATCCATTCCGGGGTCGGTACCATCAACGAATCGGATGTGGGACTGGCCAGTGTGTCGGATGCCATTATCATCGGGTTTAATGTGAGACCCACCCCCCAGATCCGGAAAATGGCCAAAGATGAAAATGTGGACATGCGGTTCTATGATATCATCTATGACGTGATCAATGATATCAAGTCGGCCCTGGACGGCATGATGCCCTCCACCTTCCACGAGAACATCATCGGCCGGGCCGAGGTGCGGGACACCTTTGTGGTACCCAAAATCGGTACCATTGCCGGATGCCATATCGCCGAAGGCAAAGTGATTCGGGGCAAGAAGGTCCGGCTGCTCAGGGAAGGGGTGATCAAGTGCGACACCCAGCTGTCCTCGCTGCGGCGCTTCAAGGACGATGTCAAGGAAGTGGACCAGGGATATGAATGCGGCATCGGTCTGGCCAAGTACAATGATATCAAGACGGGCGATATCATTGAGTGCTATGAAGTGGAAGAAAGAAAATATACGCCCCAGAAAGAGAACTGATGAAACCGTATACCCGGGCTGAACGGATCAGTATGAAGATCCAGCAGGCCATTACCGAGCTTTTGATCAAAAAAATCAGTGACCCCAGAATTGAGATGGCCACCATCTCCCAGGTCAAGATGACCACGGACCTCAGACTGGCCAGCGTCTACGTGACGGTTTTCGGCGATGAAAACCGGATTGCAGACACGCTGGCCGGGTTTAAAAAATCCAAAGGGTTTATCAAAAAGCATATCGCTCCCCAGCTGGGGCTCAAATACATGCCGGAACTGCGGTTTTTCCACGATGACTCATTTGACAAAGCCGCCAGAATGGATGCCCTGATCGAATCAGTGGTCAAGGATCTGCCGGAAGATCCGGAATCAGATTCAGATAACGGTGAGCTCACGTAATCATTTTTTTGTGTGACAAAACGGCAGTATTGATGACAAACAGTATGGTGCTGATCAACAAGCCGGAAGGGATCTCTTCCGCCCGGGTGGTGAATCAGGTCAAAAAGATATTTCAGGTAAAAAAAGCCGGGCATACCGGGACACTGGATCCGTTTGCCACCGGTCTTTTGCCGGTCGCCCTGGGTCAGGCCACCCGGTTGTCCCGGTTTTTTCTGGGCGGTGCCAAACGATATCGGGCCAGGGTTTGTTTGGGGGTTGAAACAGACACATACGACCGGACCGGCAACATTGTCAGTCAAGCTGATCCGGACTGTCTGGCAGCTATCGATCCTGCACGGATACAGGAGACGGCAAACGGATTCAAAGGCAGGCAGTTGCAGGTGGCGCCGAGTTTTTCAGCTTTGAAACACCAGGGGCAGCCATTGTATAAACTGGCCCGTCAGGGGAAAATGATTCAAAAACCGGCCCGGCCCATCGAGATTTTTTCCATCCGGGTGACGGAAACAAACTTTCCGGAATTTGAACTGGATATTCATTGTTCCGGGGGAACCTATATTCGAAGCCTGGCCCATGACATGGGGGTGAAGCTGGGATGCGGGGCCCATTTATCCGCCCTGTGCCGGACCGGCGTCAGTCATTTTACACTGGATCAGGCCCATAATCTGGAAGCCTTGTCCGGTCTCCCCCGGACTAAATGGATGGTTTCCATGGCAGACTGTTTGTCATTTCTGCCCCGGATACAGGCGGATGATGCCCTGGCGGAGAAAATCAGTTATGGCGGCAAGCTGTCTGACCAGGATATCCGGGCCTGTCAGACGCAACCGGTAACGGCACCATCCCCGGTCCGGGTCACGGATTCTCAGAATCGGCTCATCGCCGTGATAGAGGCGGATCCAAACGGCACGGCATATAATTATTGTTGCGTTTTCAATGTGTAAATGGTAGAAAGATATGCCCCTTTGGATTAAAAAGGGTGCTGGTTTCAGCAAAGGCTATCTGGCAGATCACCGGGACCGTCTGAATGGAATATTGGATGGCCCGGTAATGGCGATGCGCCGGCCGGATGAATGCCGGAAATTATTTATTCCAGATGAAGGAGTCTTACAGTGGTTTTATTAGCAGAAAACAAAGAAGAAATGATTGAGCAGTTCAAGCTTCACGACTCGGATACCGGGTCTCCCGAGGTGCAGATAGCGATTCTGACCCATCGCATCAGCTATCTGACCGAACATTTGAAAATGCATAAAAAAGATCACCATTCCCGGCGGGGACTGCTGATCCTGGTCGGCCGGCGCAGAAGCCTGCTGGATTATGTCAAGAAAAAAGATATCAACCGGTATCGGTCTTTGATCGACAGACTGGGACTCAGAAGATAACATGACGATATACCGGTTTTTGGCTGCGGTGTGGTCAAAAACCGGTTTTTTGCAGTTGACCGGGCGGCAATTCTTGAAAATACGAATAAATAAGTTCGCATCTGTGCCATCCAGCGATTGGTTGGATGATACACATGCGGGTTTATTATTTTAAGTGTTTTTCAATGGATTTCCGCCTTTTTTAACCATTAATCAAGGAGAAATCATGGAAAAAACAGTAACAGCGACAATCGGTGGCAGGGAGTTTTCCATCAGCACCGGTAAAATGGCCAAACAGGCACCCGGTGCGGTGGTGGTACAGTTGGGTGAAACCGTGGTGCTGGTGACGGCGGTGGCCGCCAAAAACCCCAAAGAGGATGTGAATTTTCTGCCCCTGACCGTGGAGTATCAGGAACGAATTTATGCGGCGGGCCGGATTCCGGGCAACTATTTCCGGCGGGAAATCGGCCGGCCTTCCGAGGATGAAACCCTGCGGGCCAGACAGATCGACCGACCTATCCGGCCGTTGTTTGAAGAGGGATATAATTTTGAAACACAGGTCATCGCCACAGTGCTGTCGACCGATAAAACCTGCGATCCCGGCATTTTGGCCCTGGTGGGGGCCTCTGCGGCCCTGGAACTTTCAGATATTCCGTTCAGCGGCCCCATCGCAGGCATCAAAGTGGGCCGGATCGACGGACAATTCGTGGCCAATCCGACCCTGGCGCAGATGGAGGAAAGCGATATCGATCTGACGGTGGCAGGATCCAGAACCGGTGTGGTCATGGTGGAAGCGGGCGCCAATACCGTGTCGGAACAGGATATGCTGGATGCCATTTATTTCGGGCATGACGCCATGCAGCCCATCATCGATCTGCAGGTAGAACTGAAAAACAGTGTGGGCAAAGAGAAAAGACCGTTTGTTCCGCCGGAACGTGATCCGGAACTGGCGGCCAGGGTGGCGGAATTTGCGAAACAGGGGATTGCCGAGCGTGTCCAGATCAAGACCAAGGTGGACCGCCAGAATGCCCTGAGCGAATTCAAGGATGAGGTGGTGGCACATTTTGCTGAGGCCTACCCGGAACAGGGCAAAGAGGTCAAGGAAGCGTTCGGCAAAACCGTCAAACAGGTCAGCCGGGAGATCACCCTGACCCAGAACCACCGGATCGATGGCCGGGCTTTTGATGAAATCCGGTCCATCACCTGCGAAGTCGGGTTGCTCAAAAGACCCCACGGCAGTGCCCTGTTCACCCGGGGGGAAACCCAGGTACTCGGGGTCATGACCCTGGGCTCCGGTCCGGATGAACAACGGGTGGAAACCCTGGCCGGAAACGAAACCCGGGCGTTCATGCTGCATTACAATTTTCCGCCCTATTCCGTGGGAGAGGTGAAACGGGCCGGCGGACCCAGCCGCCGGGATATCGGTCACGGCAATCTGGCCACCCGGGCCATTGAAAAGATTCTGCCGGATCCAGCAGATTTTGAATACACCATCCGCCTGGTGGGTGAGGTCATGGAATCCAACGGGTCATCCTCCATGGGCACGGTGTGTGCCGGATGCATGGCGCTCATGGATGGGGGCGTGCCCATCAAGGCACCGGTGTCCGGTATTGCCATGGGCCTGATCAAGGACGGAGACAACACCGTGATTCTGTCGGATATCCTGGGAGACGAGGACCATTTCGGGGATATGGATTTCAAGGTGGCCGGTCCTGAAGCCGGTATCACTGCCCTGCAGATGGATATCAAGATCAAGGAGTTGTCCAAAGAGGTCATGGAAAAAGCCCTGATCCAGGCCAGAGCGGGCCGGCTCCATATTCTGAAGGAGATGTTGAAAACCATTGACACCTACCGGGACGACATTTCTCCCCATGCGCCCAAAATCCTGAGCATCACCATCAATCCGGACAAGATCCGGGATATTATCGGCCCCGGCGGCAAGATTATCCGGGCGCTTCAGGCGGACACCAACACCACCATCGAGGTGGATGACTCCGGACTGGTGAAGATCGCCGGGGAAAATCAGGAAGATGCGGAACGGGCCCTGGCCATGGTGTCGGATATTGCCCTGGATCCGGAAATCGGTGCCATCTATGAAGGCAAGGTGGTGAAAATCACGGATTTTGGTGCGTTCGTGAATATCAAATCCGGTACCGACGGCCTGGTCCATATATCCGAGCTGGCCGACTACCGGGTCAAGAAAGTCACGGATGTGGTCAAGGAGGGCGATGTGATCAAGGTCAAGGTCCTGGACATCACCCGGGACGGAAAAATCAAACTCAGCTACAAAGCTGCCAAAGCGGATGAAAAAGGATAACTGTTTTTGCATCTGTCCGCTGGCTTCCGGCAGCAAAGGAAACGCATTGCTGGTCTCCACACCGGACACCGCCATCCTGGTGGATGCCGGTCTGTCCGGTGTGGCGCTTCAGCGGCGAATGGCTGCGGTGGGACAGGACCCGGCTGATCTGTCCGCCATCATCATTACTCATGAACACATCGACCATGTCCGGGGCGCCGGTGTTCTGGGGCGGCGGTTCAACATTCCGGTATATATCTCCCCTGCGACACACCAGGCCTGTCGCGGGCTGGGCAGTGTGCCAGAACTGATCTATTTTGACTGCGGCACTCGGTTCGACATCCAGGATCTGATCCTGAATCCGTTTTCAATATCCCACGATGCGTCGGATCCGGCCGGACTGACATTGACCTGGCAGTCGTGCAAGATCGGTATTGCCACGGATCTGGGGGTGGTGACCAATCTGGTGCGGACGCATCTGTCCGGGTCCACCCTTCTTTACCTGGAATCCAATCATGATCCGGATATGCTTATCAACGGCGCTTATCCGTGGCACTTGAAACAGCGGATCCAATCGCGCATCGGCCATCTGTCCAATCACGATGCCGGCACACTTCTGGCTGAACTGCACCATGACCATCTGCACCATGTCATCCTGGCCCATCTGAGCGAGGAAAACAACCGGCCTGAAAGAGCGCTTGCCGAAGTGGGCAGACGTCTGAACCGTCCGGGCATCTGCTTGTCCGTGGCCGGTCCCGACCGGCCCGGAGAAGTGATCCGAATACCAGGAAAAAATGAATAATCCTTGACTGTTTTTTTGCAATGGTTTAACCATTGGGGAACACGTATCTGAAATCCAATATAAGGAGTTTAATCATCATGATAAATAAACTTATCAGTCAGATTCTTCCCCATATGCCCGAGAAGCTGGTCTGGCAGTTTTCAAAGCAGTATATCGCCGGAAAAACCACCCAGCAGGCCCTGGACGCATCCCTGGCATTGAACCGGAACAATACCCTTGTCACCCTGGATATCCTGGGTGAATTCATTGAAAATATGGATCAGGCCAAAGACAACCGGGATCAGTACATCGATCTGATCAACACGATGGAAGCCACGGAAGTCCAGGGGAATTATTCCATCAAACCCACCATGTTCGGTCTTCTTCTGGACAAGCAGACCTGTTCAGACTATATGCGGGATATTGTCGCGGCTGCGGCATCACATGGGAATTTTGTCCGGATCGACATGGAAAATTCACCCACCGTGGATGACACCATCGCGATTTTCAGGCGGATCAAGGCCGAGTTTCCCAAAAATGTGGGGCTGGTGCTCCAGGCATACCTGAAACGGACCCGTTCCGACATTGAAGCCATGCTGGATCTGAAATCCGATGAGGCGGATCTGAATTTCAGGCTGTGCAAGGGTATCTATGTGGAACCCCCATCCATTGCCTACAAAAAATACGAGGAAATCAACGCGCATTATCTGGAAGACCTGGAATTCATGTTTCAGAACGGCATCTATCCGGGGATTGCCACTCATGACAAACCTCTGATCGAGGGTGCGCTGAATCTGATCAGAAAATACGACATTCCCAAAGACCGGTATGAGTTCCAGATGCTGTACGGAGTCACTCCAAAACAGCGGCAGAGTCTGGCGGAAGACGGTCACAAGGTGCGGGTGTATGTGCCGTTCGGGGAACACTGGTTCGGATATTCCACCCGCCGGCTCAAGGAAAACCCGGCCATGGTCACCCATATTGTGAAGGCGCTGTTTGCCAAAGGGTGATGAGATTTCCGGGTCTTCTTTTGAAACACCCGACGCTTTTTATCTGAACAGACCGGCGTGTTGACATACTCAGACATCAAAAGGAGGTATCGCCATGAACACCGTTATTGATGCCCTGAACTTCCGTCATGCCTGTAAGAAATTCGACCCGGCCAGAAAGATTACGGCAACGGATCTGAACACGATTCTGGCAGCTGCGCGGCTGTCCCCCTTCTCATTCGGGATGGAAGCCTGGAAGTTTCTGGTACTGCAATCGCCGGATATCCGGGAGAAACTGCGGCCGGCCTGCTGGGATCAGGCCCAGGTAACCGACAGCAGTCATGTGATCGCGATCCTGGCCAGGCCGGCACAGGTGGGGCCGGGCCACTCGTATGTGGCTGAAAGCTTCGGCCGCAGAGGGCTGCCAGAGGATGCCACCACCGCCTATATTGAAAAATACCGGCATCACATGGAAACAGAGGTGCTGCCCCGGATGAGCCTGTATGCCTGGTGCAGCAAGCAGTGTTATATCGCGTTGGCCAATATCATGACCACTGCCGCTTCGCTGGGCATTGATTCCTGTCCCATGGAGGGGTTTGAAAAAGACCGGGTGGAGCAGATTCTTGAAATTGATACCCGGAAGGCGGAAGTGGCGGTACTGGTGGCCCTGGGATACCGGGCGGTCCAACAGCCGCCCCGGCGGCGCCATCCCATGGAGACACTGGTGGAAATCCGTTGACAGTCCGGTGACGGGACAGGTGAAACAGCGGTTTCCTGGCCAGTCCCGGGCCGACAGGGCGCAAAAAAGGAGGCAGACATGTCCCAGGCCAGAATTCTGGTGGTGGATGACGAACTGGTGATCCGGAAATCTTTGGCGGGCTGGCTCAAGCGGGACGGATTTTACGTGGACACCGTTCCCAGCGGCGAAGAGGCCCTTGAGCGGCTCAAAACCCAGGGATTTGATATCATCCTGCTGGATATCCAGCTGGACGGTATCAGTGGCATGGAGGTGCTGTCCCATATCAAGGAGCAGTATCCGGACATCGATGTGATCATGATCACAGCCTACGGTTCCATTCCCTCGGCGGTCCAGGCCATGAAATCCCATGCTCACGACTACCTGCTCAAACCCTTTGACCCGGAGGAACTCGGGGTGATGATCCAGAAGCTGCTGGAACACCGGAAAAAGGTCAAAGAGCATGCATTCCTGAAAGATGTGTTTGAGGAGCAGACCCGGTTTGACAGCATGATCGGCCAGTCCGCCGCCATGCAGCAGATCTTCAAGCTGATCCAGGATATACGGGATACGGAAAGCACGGTGCTGATCATCGGTGAAACCGGCACCGGCAAGGGCCTGGCTGCCAAGGCCATCCATTCGTCCAGCCGGGTGTCGGAAGGCCCGTTTGTGGCGGTAAACTGTGGATCCATTCCCAAGCATATCATGGAAAGCGAGCTGTTCGGGCATCAGAAAGGGGCGTTCACCGATGCCAGGGAAACCAGAAAAGGCCGCCTGGAGATGGCTTCCGGCGGAACCCTGTTTCTGGATGAGATCGGCGAAATCTCCATGCGCATGCAGATTGATCTGCTTCAGGTGCTGGAAGACAAAGTGTTTTACCGGGTGGGCGGCACCCAGCCACTTACTGCGGATTTCCGGGTGATTGCCGCCACCCATGCCGATCTGACCCGGGCCATTGCCGACCGGCGGTTCAGAGAAGATCTTTTTTACCGGCTCAATGTCATTTCCCTGACCATGCCCCCGCTGCGAGAGCGAAAAGAGGACATTCCGCTGCTGGCAAACCATTTTCTGAAAAAATTCACCCAGGAGGTGAACCGTGGGGTGGAGCGCATCAGCCGGGATGCCATGGATGAACTGATGCTCTATCAATGGCCGGGCAATGTCAGGGAGCTGTCCAATGCCATCGAGCGGGCCGTGGTGGTGTGCAAAACCAGCACCATCACCCCCCCGGACCTGCCCATCGGGGCATCTCAGGATTCTTCGGTCACTTCCGGCGGGGTGTCACTGCAAGATGTGGAAAAACAGCATATCCAGGCCATCCTGATCCGGACCGGGTGGCACATATCCCGATCAGCCGGCATTCTGGGCATTGACCGTTCCACTTTGTACAACAAGATCAAGCGGTATGATCTGGAACCCGACTGACAGGTACCCGGTCCATGAAATCATCAGCGGATCTGATTGTGGTGTCCCCGGTGGGAAAGATTGCCAAAGATATCACCGGGGCGGTGGCCCGGAAGATTGAAACCGTGTTCAGGCTGCATACCCGGATCCAGCCGCTGCTGGCGGATATCGAGTTTGCCTATGATGTGAAGCGGAACCAGTATTTTTCCACCATGGTGCTGGAAAAGCTGTCAGAATCCGCGCCTCTGGCGTGTCTGAAGGTGATGGCCATCACCCGGAAAGACCTGTTCATTCCCATCCTTACCCATGTATACGGTGAAGCCCAGCTCGGGGGAAAAGCCGCCGTCATCTCCACGGCCCGCTTGATGACGCCCCTTGAATCCGTCGGAATGTCGGATATCATTGAACGGATCGCCAAGGAAGCGGTTCATGAACTGGGCCATACCTTTGATCTGCGCCATTGTGAAGACCCCCAGTGTATCATGCATTACTGCCGGAAAATCGAGGATGTGGACCGCAAACTGAACCGGTTCTGCCGGTATTGCAGTATTCTGCTGGCTGACAGCATCAATGCCCTGGACCCATGAACGCGTGTATCAGTCGTTTCCGGAGGTCTGCCGGTACATGGTCCAGGATCCCGAATACCGGATCCCCGCCGTCCGCCGCTTTCATCCGGGTGGATTTTTCCAGAAGCTCATGAAGCTTTCTGACCTGGGCGGCCATGAAAGAGATCCCTTCCTCCATGAACAGCAGCTGTTTGAGATCTTTTTTCAGGTCCGGGCAGTGCACCATGCAGATCCATCCTTCGGTATAGGGGGCAGCGGTGATCCGCCCCGGATCTCTGTCGATGACCGGGTTGACCTGGGTGATGACCCCGGTCACGGCGGACGAGAACCGAATGGGAAATATCTCTTTGAACAGGGTGAATCCTGTCCGGCCCTGTTGGACGGTCTGTCCCATCAGCGGGATTGAAACCGTGTCAATCTTTCCCAGCAGCCGGGCCGCAAAATCATCGATGCCGATGCGCACCCTGTCCCGGTCTTCGATTCTGACCCAGGTATGACCGGCGGACAGGTAATATCCCGTCGGTAGCATCACACCATGAACGGTTTGAAAATCCATGGGTTGAATCACGGCATGGACCTTGAAATGGTCGTCAAAATACTGGTCAAATTCACAATCTGTGCAGTGATATGCTCTGGGACAGGTGCGGAACGAAATTTTTCCTTTCATGTGGTGGATGCAGGGACGCTGGGACAGGGGCCGGGTGTTGAGCCGGTCTTTCCAGAACTTCAGTGCGCCTTTTTTTCCAGGCGGTGTGATGCCCTGTTCCAGCAGTTCCCGGTTCTGCCGGCACACCCGGTTCAGGGTGCGGTCAAACCGGCAGGCGGTACAATCATAATCGGTGCGGCAAAATTTTTTCTGGACCACTCCTGCCTGCATCCACAGGCACTGGGGGGTGGTCCGCTGAGTGGTTTTCAATGATTCCATGGGGCACCCCCTTATAAAAAAATGATTACAGAAAGGTCCGGGTAAGCCGGTCCCATCCCAGGGCCGGCAGAGTGGCAAACACATCCGGCCTGAGGACACCGCCGTCTGTGGCCAGAGGCCCGGTGATCTCTTGGATCATGGTTTCAAGGGTGGTGATTTCGCTGTCCAGCCAGGGAACGCTTTTTTCATCGTCCATCAAATTTTTGACCGCGCCCTTGATGTCGGCATTGTGAACCGTGAACAGCCAGCCATCCCCGTAAGGATGGTCCTGGGACAGGCCGGGGTGGGTCCTGGCAGTCTCGTTGACCCGGGTGATCACCCCATTGACCGGTGACCGGACATCGGCCTGATGGTCCTTTCTCCGGATCCCCCAGCCGGGTTCTGCCTGGTTCAGTTCCTCCCCCACCAGGGGCAGATCAAACCTGTCCGGTCCCCCCAGGACCTTGAAGGAAAAATCATCCATGCCTACCCGGATCACACCGCCGCTGTCAATAGCGGCCCAGGTGTGGCCGGAATAAAAATAATAGTCGGTGGCCAGGTCGAATCCCTTGACCTGGGTGAAGGCCGACGGGTCATGGCCCCGGGTATGGGTCAGGGTGTCTTCGAACATCTGGTCGAATTCACACCGATCACAGTTGTAATTCATGGGGCAGGTGCGCATGTCGGCCCGGCCGGTCATGGCATGGCGGCAGATGCGCTGGGAGCCCGGCTGCCGCCGCATGGCCTCCTGCCAGGAAAGATGCCGGCCTGTGGCCGCTCCTTTTTCCATGGCTGCATCATATCGGCATCCGGTGCAGTCATAATACTGGTTGCAGGTTTTTCTGCCCGTGACCCCGGCCTGCATCCATATACAGGGGCGGGGAGTGGTGTCTTTGTGGCTTTTCCAGACCGGGCGGGTTTTTGAAATTTCTTTTTTGAAAACAGGTCTTGTGGCTGTGGTTGTCATGGCATACCTCCTTGGTATCGGGTGATTATTATTTTTTTGGCCGTTGACAATACAAAGAGCAAAAAGGGTACCAAGGGCAAAAAAAACAGGTCAAAAAATGAATCTTCCTTCGTCGGTGGGGTGTTCGCCATTCTGTTGGATACGGCTTTCTGAACACCGGGCCGGGGCCTTTGAAGGATTTTTCTACAATGACCGGTATCTGGTTGGAGAAAAAACAGCTCAATACCCGGCCGGTAAAGGAATTCCATGGATTGTTGGATTTCACAACAGTGTTGTAGGAATATACCACAACCGATCCGGTGTCATAAAAATCCTGCCGGATCTCCCTTATTGATGGGTTCACGGCGGTATGTATCCGCCGGGTGGTGAGAAACTTGCGCTTGTGTTTTGATCCGGGCCTGTGATAGAAAAAAAGATCGTTTTCATGGGCTGGATGAATCGGCAAAGGGGGTTTTTATGACCGGTATTCCCCAAAATGAATTCAAGACCATTCTCAACGGCATCCGGGATTTTATTCTCATCATCTCTCCGGACCAGAAGATTCTGGAGGTGAATGATGTATTTTTAAAGCGCATGGGGTACCGCCGCCACGAGGTGATCGGCAAACCCTGCTATGAGGTGTTCCAGCGCGTGACCCGGAAAAGTTCCAACTGCCTTGAAAAATGCCCCCTGGATCAAGTGATCCAGAAACGCCGTCACTGCCAGGTGGAGCTTTCCCGGGTGGATCAGAAGGGAAAGACCTGGTACACGGAACTGACCATCTTCCCGATCTGGGAGAAAAAAGGAAAAATTCATAAATTCATTGAGATCAGCCGGGACATTACCCAGCGCAAGGCTGACGAGAAAAAAAACCGGGAACATTTGCAGAAAATGGTGGAAGAGCGTACCCGGCAGCTGAAGGAATTCCATGAAAAGCTGCTGCACCAGGACAAGATGGCTTCTCTGGGCAAGCTGTCTTCGTCAGTGGTTCATGAGATCAACAATCCGGTGGCCGGGGTTCTGAACCTGGTGCTGCTGTGTAAACGGATACTCAAGGAGGATACGGTCACCGGGTCTCAGCTGGATCTGTTTTCCCAATACCTGGATCTGATGGAAACCGAAACCCGGCGGGTCACCCGGATCACCGGCAACCTTCTGGCCTTTGCCCGGCAGTCGAAGATCGAGGTCACCCGGTTCGATGTGAACGAACTCATGGAACAGACCCTGATGCTCAATGCCAACCTGCTGCGCATCAACAAAATCCGGATTATCGAGGACCTGGAACGGAACCTGCCCCTGATCAGAGGCTCGGAGGATCAGATCCAGCAGGTGATCATGAATCTGATCTCCAATGCCGTGGAAAGCATGGCCCAGGCCCCCAGAAAACGCCTTACCCTGAAAACGTGCAGAACCCCGGACAGACAGGCGGTGAAAATTCAGATCAAAGATACCGGTGCCGGCATACCCAAAGCATATGTTTCCAAAATATTCGAACCGTTTTTTTCCACCAAGAAAAAAGGCAAGGGCGTGGGGCTGGGGCTGTCCGTGGTCTATGGTATCATTGAAGAGCACAGGGGAAAAATGTACGTGGATTCCACCGAAGGCCAAGGCACCTGTTTCACCATTACCCTTCAGACCGACGATCCGCCCTGATATCTGATCAAGGTGTCAGGGTTTCCTTTTCCAGCAGAAGCCGGTATTCCCCTTTGGCACGCACCAGTTCCAAATGGTTTCCCTGCTCCCGGATCCGGCCGTCCCTGAGCAGGAGGATATGGCCGCACTGCCGGATGGTGGACAGGCGGTGGGCGATGATGATGGACATCCGGCCCGTCATGAGCCGGTTCATGGCCTCATGCACGGCCTGTTCCGATTCTGAATCCATGTACGAGGTGGCCTCGTCAAAAATGATCAGGTCCGGGTCGCAGGCAAAGGCCCGGGCAATGCACACCAGCTGTTTCTCACCGGCGGACAGGGGCCGGCCCCCTTCCTTGAGCATGGTTTCGGGTCCTTTGAACCTGTCATATAAAAATCCGCAGTTGGCCTGTTCCAGCACGGTTTTTAAATCAGGGTCCGCCAGCGGCTTTTCCGGCGGACAGATATTGTCTTTGACCGTGCCGGAAAACAGGATGGGATCCTGCATCACCAGGGCGGTTTTCTGCCGGATATCCATGATGTTGATGGATGCCTGGGATTGTCCGTTGATCAGGATTTGGCCGGCCGTGGGCCGGTAGAACCCGGTGACCAGGTTGATGATGGAGGTTTTTCCCGACCCGGTCTGGCCGACAATACCGATGGATTCCCCTTTTTCAAGAGAAAAGCAGATATCCTTGAGCACCGGGGTTTTTCCGTCATAGGAAAAATCCACATGGTCAAAGGCCAGGTGATCGATCGATTCCAGCCGGGTCCGGTTACGGGTGATGCGCTGGCGGTCCCCGGGCTGTTCCAGCACCGTGATGATCCGCTCCGCCGAGGCCAGGGCGTTCTGGAGCAGGTTGAACTTTTCGGACAGCTCCCGCAACGGTCGGAAAAACAGCTTCATATAGGTAAGAAACGCCACCAGTTCGCCGATGGACATCTCATGGGCTGCGACCTTGAGACCGCCGGCCCACAGGATCACGGCCGTACTGACAATGCCCAGAAATCCGATAAACGGCATGAACACGGCAAAGATCCGGATCTGAAACATGGCAGCCTCAAAATGGTCCGTGTTCAGGCGCTGGAACCGATGGATGAACGCGGATGCGCTCCCGGAGGTCTGGATGGCCCGGATCCCGGAGATCCCTTCGGAAAACCGGTGGTTGATCTCTCCGATTTTCTGGCGGATGGTGCGGAATGCGCTCCGCACCCGCCGGGAAAACAGGACCACGCTCAAAAAAATCACCGGTATCAGACCGAACAGGTATAGTGTCAGGTCCGGGTTGAGCTGTGCCATCATCACGAAAATGGCGGCCATGAGCACCAGATCCTTGAAAAGAAACACCAGTACACTGGTGAACATCTCGTTCATGTTCTCTATGTCCCCGGCCACCCGGGCCACCAGACGGCCGGAAGCGTTTTTGTCGTAATAGGCCACCGGCAGACCGGTCATGTAGGAGAACAGTTTCCAGCGCAGGTTCAGAATGATTTTCTGGCCGGAAAATTCCAGAAACAGGGTCTGGGTGAAATCGATCACAAAGGCGGCCAGGATCATTGCCCCGAAAAACAGGCCGAAAGATCGGAATTCGGTTATGTTCAGCCATAAAAAAGAGGCACCTGTGTTCTGGTCTGATTGGAGGACAAACCCGTCCAGGCCTTTCTGGATGAGCAGCGGAATAGACAGCTCAAAGAAAATACCGGCAAATACCAGGAGGGTGGACACCCCCAGCATCCAGGCATAAGGCCGGATATAGGGCCATAACGCCCTGGCCAGAACCAGGTCCGCCAGACGAATTTCCTTTTCTTCCGGAGCTGTTTTTTCTGGTGCTGTCATACGTCCTCAAATTGCTGCACATCAAAGGCGTGCCGGTAATACGTGCTGGTTTTCAGAAGCCGGTCATGGGTGCCGCCGGCCGTGATTCTGCCGTTTTTCAGAATGTATATGACATCACAGGCGGCCAGGGCCGACAGCCGGTGGGAGATAAAGATGCTGGTGCGGCCGGACGTAACGCCGAGTATGCCGTCGATCACCCGTCGGGCGGTCCGGGTGTCCAGCTGGCTCACCGGGTCGTCCAGGATCAGCACGGGGGTCTCCTCCACCAGGGCCCGGGCCAGGGCCAGCCGCTGTTTCTGCCCGCCGGACAGGGTCACTCCGCGTTCCCCCACCAGGGTTTCCAGCCCCTGGGGCATGGCATCGATGGTGTCGGAAAGGTCACAGATCCGGATCACCTGTGTCAGATCGTCTTCATTCATCTGCCGTCCCATGAGGATATTGTCCCGGAGAGTGGTGGAAAACAGAAAAGGCTCCTGGGGCATGAACGCGATGCAGGATCGCAGGGCTTTTGGGTCCATCTCCCGGGTGGAGACCCCGTCCAGCCGGATATCGCCATCGGCGGAATCATACAGCCGCATCAGCAGATACGCCAGGGTGGTCTTGCCGGATCCGGGGGGTCCGGTGATGCCCACCCGGGCGCCGGCGGGGATGTCCAGGCAGATGTCTGCCAATATGGGGGTGTGCCCGTCATAGGAAAACCCGGTGTGGTTGAACCGGATATGCCGGTCGACCCGGGGGACCGGTACCGGGTTTTGGGGGGCGGTGATTTCCGGCCGGGATTCGAGCAGGGTGTTGATCCGGCGCAAAGAGGACATACCCCGCTGGAACAGGTTGGTCATCCACCCGATGGCGATCACCGGCCAGGCCAGCAGGCCCAAGTACTGGAGAAACGCCACCAGCTCCCCGGGGCTCAGGGTATTGTGCATCACCAGAATCCCACCGTAAAATAAAATGATCAAAGAAGAAATGTTGAAGAAAAATCCCAGCAACGGCCGAAGCAGGGCCGTGACCACGGCCCGTTTCAGGTTTTTATGAAAATAATCGGTGGCGGCATGACCTACCCGGTTGGTGACCAGGGATTCAAAATTGAACACCTTGATGATCCGGATGCCGAAAAAGCTTTCCCGGATCATTTCAGTAAGGTGGGAAAACGATTCCTGGGCCGTGGTGTGAAAATCATGCATCTTTTTGCCCAGATACCGGGTAAAAAAGATCAGGGCCGGCATGGGGATCAGGGTCATGGCTGTGAGTTTGGGGTGGGTCCAGATCATGATGGCCAGAATGGCGCCCCCCAAAAGAATCGTGTCCACCAGCACGATGATGCCGAACCCGAAGGCCATGCGCACATGGTTGATGTCCGAGGTGGCATGGGCCATGATATCCCCGGTGTTGACCCGGTCGAAAAACGCCGGATCCAGCCCCATGATATGGGTGTACAGCTGATCCCGGATTCCTTTTTCCAGGTTTCTGGCACTGCCCATGAGCAGCATTCGCCAGACATAGCGCAGCACCGCCATCACCGCCCCCAGCCCCAGGATGAGTCCGCATTGACCCATCAGCATCATCCGGTCCAGGCTGCCCGTATCCAGGGTGTCCACCACGGATTTGACCACCTGAGGCACGATGAGCTGGGTGCCGTCCACGATGATCATGCACACCATGCCCAAAAGGATCTGGGCCTTGAACTGCCGGAAATAGGGGAGGATCAGTTTCAGTGGGCCTGTTTTCCGGCCGGCCGTGAAATCCGCGTCTGTCTGGTTCTGAAAGCGCATGCCCGCAGCATAGGCCATTTTTCTGCGCTTTTCAATATGGTTCCCGCCGGATCTCTGTCACTTCTTTCCTCCGAACAATCCCCAAAACAGAGCAGTCAGTTTTTTACTGTTATTTTGAAAAGATGATGTTAAAAAGAGGCATACCACTAAATCACGAAAGGGGCCATATAAAAAAAAATGGAAAAACTGTTCTGGGTCATGCTGGGCGGCAGCCTGGGCGCAGCAAGCCGATACGGCATCAGCCTTGTGACAATCAACCTGTGGGGCACCCGCTTTCCCTGGGGCACGCTGGTTGTCAATCTGACGGGATGTTTTCTGATTGGATTGCTGTTTGGGCTGTCGGACCGGGTGCGGCTGCTGACCCCGGAGATGCGCCTGCTGCTGATCACCGGTTTTTTAGGGGCGTTGACAACCTTTTCAGCTTTTTCCATGGAAACCATCGCTGCCGGCCAGGCCGGCATGAGATTTCAGGCAATGATGAACATCCTGGTCAACAATCTGGGCGGCCTGGCTTTGACCGTGATGGGGTTGTGGATCGGCAGCGCGAAATAGGAGAAGATGATGCTGCGCACCGGGGCCGCATGAACAGGTTCGGGGTCGAACCTGTCTTGACACGGAAATTTTCTATAGTATAGTTGCCATTTTTTAAATAATTCAGGACACCATCATGGACCAAGAAGCGATTAAGGTCAAAATCCTTCAGGAGATTGACAAAACCGAAAAACAGATTGCGCAGTACAGAGAACGGATCAAACCGATCGCCCCTGATAATGCGATCGGCAGGATACTGGTCATGCCGGAAACAAGGCTTTGTGTGAATTGTGCACAGTGACCTTAAAAAAAATCGATAATGGACAGAAGGTAGTTGCTTTTTTGGTTGACCGACCGGGAAAAAATTGCTAAATAGTTCGTTATTTGGCTAATTATATAAACGGAAAAGACAAACAAAAAATGGATGACTCCCTTTTAAAACTCAAAGCCCTGGCAGACAGAAACCGGCTCAGAATATTTCTGGCCCTGACCCGGTATGATGAACTTTGTGCCTGCCAGATTACGGAGCTGCTGCAGGTGAC
>JAABTO010000155.1 GCA_011389835.1 Desulfotignum sp.
CCCCGAGAACCAGTGAATCAGGAGATTGAAACACAGTTATACGACTATTACGGCAGGCCTTTTGAAAAAACCATCGATAAAAACATACAGCAACACATTGCCAACCCCTTTGTTTAGCGAAACCAGCGGGACATATCACGAATTTTGTGTCTGAACAAAAAAATCACCAGAGCAATCATGCCCGCCACCGCCAGCAGCTTCACATCCCACTGGATCAAGGCTTTTCCCATGATCACAAACGGCACCCCCATAATCCCCTGGGTCATCCACCCACAGATCAGGTAAGGAAAAAACCGGATACCGGATAACGGCAGCAGCAGGTTTTTTATACTGTATCCAAGCCCGGGAATGACCATGAACAAAAACGCAAATCCCAGCTGCCGGTTCTCGGGCAGTTCCGGTATTGACACCCCGATTTTTTTTGCCAGTATCCGTATCCAGGGGCCGGCTACCGCCCGGGTAAACCAGAACGAAACCGCAAGGTGGATCGGCACAACAGCCATCATCAAAACAATCCCCCAAGCAGACCCGAACCTCAGGCCCAGCAGCACCAGAAACGGCGTGATCGGAAACCCCACAATGGGC
Organism: Desulfotignum sp.; assembly: GCA_011389835.1. Taxonomy (GTDB): domain Bacteria; phylum Desulfobacterota; class Desulfobacteria; order Desulfobacterales; family Desulfobacteraceae; genus Desulfotignum. The sequence goes on from JAABTO010000155.1 coordinate 586, forward strand.
AGAAAAAGATACGGCAGCAGGACCATGGCCGGATGGGCCGGGGAATCCGGGGAAAATATCCAGAAAGCATCCATGTTTTTCAGGCACCCCGTAACAAGAACAGACTATTGCACAACCCAGATAGTGCAGTCTTTTCCGGAATGAATAATTTTGTTGGACACACTGCCGAACATGAACTCCTCGGCTTTGGATACCCCCCTGCGGCCGATAACCACGGTTCCGAAATGCTCTTTTTCCGCCACATGCAGAATATCATGTGCGATGCTGGTCCCCCGGCTGCAATAGGCGGGATCTTCTGACAGCGGAGAATGACAGCTTTCAACATAATCGGTCGACACCATTTTCTGCGGAATTCCGTAATCTGCAATCATCTGTTTATTATCTGACAAAAAAGCGTCTATCTTCTGCCGGTGCCCCACACACGCTTTTTTCCAGGCCTCTTCATCTGGAAAAATATCACGGTCAGGCAGCCGCTCAATATGCAACAGTGTAATTTCAAAATCACGGCAGCCTTTGACGATGTCTGCCACATATTCAACCGCCCGTTTTGAATTTTCAGACCCGTCAATTGCCACCAGAATTTTATTGGTTTCCATAAGAACCTCCCGGTAACCCCTTTCTTTTACGCGATTATTTTACCCACCCGAACAAACGCATTCTACAGCCGCCTGAGTATCGATCACCCCATGTTCTTCAGGCAGGGCCGCAGATCGCTTAAAAACTCATCCACGGTTTCATAGTAGACACTGGCGCCGGCAGAAAAGTGCATCAAAACCCAGTTCAGCTCTTTGGGAATATAAGGAAAAATTTTTTGCAGATTGGCCAGCCGGTTTTTAAACACCAGCAGAAAATCTGCCGGATCCATATCCGGGGCCTTTTTTTCATCACCCAAGCGCCTGATGATATCTTTCTGGGAATAGAATCCTTTGCCAACGATGTACAAGAGCAGGCCGCCAAGGCCGAAAATATCCAGGCCAAAAGGATTTTCATGAAAATCAAAGGTATAATCAAAATCGATCCACACATAATCACCGGTATGGGTTTCCCGCCACAGATGATCGCGCCGGATATCCCCGTGTTTTTCACCGTTGGCATGTAAATATGCGATTGCTTCACACGCGCCGATAAATTTTTCCAGAATCTTGGGCAGATACTCGAAAAAATAGGTTTTGTGATCCACATCCAGCCCATATATCCAATTGTCCAGCCGTTTGCCCATGACGACATCCAGCACACGGATGGTATTGCCCTTTTCATCCTCTGCCGAGAACCCCTGCATAAACCGGGAATCCCCCCGCACCAGGTCGAGGATACGGGCTTCTTTGCGTGGACTGCGGTAACACGTAATCTTGATGTCTCCCATCTGAAGTTTAAATTTTTCATAAAACACCAGTTTGAGCAGGCGGCGTTGTCCAGATTCAAGATGTCTGCATCTTTTGACCCAGTATTTTGGGTCCTCTACCCCGTAACTTCTTTCCACTTCATCGCGAAGAACCAGATAATGTCCGTCTCCAAAAACAAGCACATCTCCGCCGGTGATCCGCATGAAATCGGAGGTATCCGTATACACCTTTCCCTGTCTGCCCATGTATGGATCTGATTGAAAACGGTCCAGAATCTGTTTGACGGTTTCAGACATGTGTGCCTCCATCACTCATTCAATTTTTTTGCCGGCGGTTTTCGCAATTCTGTCCATTATCCAGTCAGCCAGAACCTTTTGCGCCACACTGCCGGTATCCTTTCGGATCAGGTGAAGGGACAGTTCCGCCCGGGCCATGGTCTTGTGCCCGCCGGCTGAACCGTATTGAGAAAAGGCTTCTTTTGCGGTGTTTCCCGCCCCTTTGCGCAGGCCGTCATTTCTGAGAATAACAATCAGTTTTCGGTCCATGACCCCGGAAACAATGGACCAGTTGATCCCTGCAATGGTCAGGAAAAAATCCGCCACCACCACCAGTTCATCCGGCTTGGAAATTTTTCCGGCATGGTAGAACACCCGGTTGTTCTTCACCTGCCTTTTTTTGATGGCGTTTCCCAGAAAATCCAGGTCTTCATCCGTAAAAAACGCCCGCTCCACTCTGGTGACGATATTGTTGTCTGCAAATTTGTACAGATGCTGAAACGCCCGGATATCCTTGATGGTTGACTGGCGGGTAAAGTCAGCGGTGTCGGTTTTAATGCCCATCATCAACGCGGCTGCCAGTTTGGGGGACGGCTTGATTTTCCAGGATTTGAGATATTCGGTGAGAATGGTCGAACAGGTCCCGTAACCAGGCCTGATATCGCTATAAGCCGCCTCCGGACTGGACACCGGATGGTGGTCGATGATGGCGGTATAAGTGATACCGGCAAAAGCCTCATTGTGATCCGGCTGAGAATCCACAATAATGTAATTGTCAAATCCGGACTTGTCCACGTCGGCCAGATCCTTGAGTCCGGGTTCGGTAAGCTGAATCAGTGTCAGGTTGTCCGGCCGGCTGATGCGGTTGAAATGGGCGATGACCACTTCAGACACCCTGCGCCACAGCAGGCGTTTCACCGCCATGGCAGAGGCAATGGCATCCGGATCGGCATTGATGATCACCAGCACTTTGGCACTGGATTTGAACTGTTTGAAAAACCGGCGGACATTTTCCCGGGTGCTGCTCATAAGGCCACCTTTTTGGTATGGTTTCCGCTGAAAAACAAAACAAGTGTAATAAAAGCATACCCGATAATCGCCAGAACGGCAAACCCGCCGTAAAACACCCCCAGGGGTGCCAGCACAATAGCGGTGAGCCAGTGAATGAAAATCACCGTGGGAGAGTGCAGCTGGATAGGAAAATCCTTGAACCGGCAGATCACGGCAAGGCCGCACAGATTCCAGCCGTAAAGAGAGGCAAACACATGCAGGTGCAGCAACCACTTGGTTTTCTGGGGATCATATCCTTCGGACATCTGAAAGAAAATATAGGCAATCCCGGTAATGGCGGTCACGATCAAAAACCCGATACCTGATGTCAGAAACAGTTTCTGCTGCATGGACTGGGCAAAGGTATAATACAGATAAAACACCACCACCACGGCGGCAAACAGCGCAAAGGTCACAAATATCTGGGGAATGAACCGCTCCAGCAAAATAAAAATAAAGAAAACAATCACGCCCAGGGTAATGGTCCAGAAACTCAGCTCCATGAACACCTTTAAATTGGAGCCTTCAATCTCCCTGAGCATGGAGAACACCAGAGACAGCGTGATCAGGGACAATGGAAAGGAAAACCCCAGAAAAAACGTGTTCAACACCAGTTTTTCCATATATATCCAGTGAAAAAATTCGTTGTTCAGGATCACCAGGGCTGCAATGGCGATGCCGGTGGACAGGCACAGCAGTGCGGCCTGGTGAAATTTTTTGGCCACAGGCACCTGTTTCTGAAAAAAATCAGATGGAATCCAGGAAAAGGCCTGGGTCCGGATCTTTTCCACCAGCACATACAGCAGCACGGATACCACCAGGGTGACCACATACAGGTTGAAAAATGCGGAAAATGCGTAAATCAGGGACCCCGCAAAAAACAGTTTTACCGTCCCGGAGACCTGTTTATATCCCTGGGTGTAATACAGCAGAATCGATCCCCCGGTACACAGGTTGAATAAAAAAATATGCAGACGCTCAAAACTGTAATGGTCCAGCGGGTAATAGATGTGCACAAACCCAAAAACCAGTGCGATGATCATCAGAAACGAAAACAGCAACTTAAGATGTGAAGACATTTGTTTGGTCCGTGTTTATCAAGGTCATGACTCTGTCCGACCCAGCAGGTGTCGAAGCGCCCCTTCCAGGTCGGGATACTGAAATGCGAATCGGGATTTCACCAGTTTTTCAGGCACCACCCGGGCACTGGTCAGCAGGGTTTCCCTGCCCATCTCACCCCACAGGCGTGTCGCAATCCATTCAGGAATGGCAAACACCCCCGGCCGGGAGAGCACTTTGGCCAGGATACGGGTAAACTGTTGGTTGGTCACCGGCGCGGGTGCGGTCAGGTTCACCGGTCCCGTGATTCCTTTGTTTTTGAGAATATGACACATGCTGCCCAGCGTATCATCCATTGAAATCCAGCTCATGTACTGGCCGCCTTTGCCCAGCCTGGCCCCGCACCCGGTTGCAAACGCCGGCAGCATCCGGGCCAGTGCCCCGCCGGCCGGGGTGAGCACCACACCGATGCGCAACTGAACCGTCCGGATACCCGCCGCCTGTGCCGGCACAGATGCCTGTTCCCAGTCGTGGCACACCCGGGAGATAAAAGAGGTGCCGGCGGAATTTGTTTCCGTGATCACGGCATCGGCACCTTCCCCGTAAAATCCGATGGCGGACGCACAAACAAACACTTCCGGCGGCTGATCCATCTCCAGCATCTTTTTTACCAGCAGCCGGGTGGGCTGTATCCGGGAATCGATGATGGCCTGTTTCTGACCAGCCGTCCACTTTCCCCGGGAAATATCCTTGCCGTTGAGGTTGATCACTGCATCCACCGGATCGATGGATGTCAGATCCAGAATCCCGTTGTACGGATCCCAGAACACTTCATCCTCAGCCAATGGTCCGCCATGCCGGACCAGGCGGATCACCTCATGACCGCAGGTGCGTAAAAAAGGCACCAGGGCGGAACCGATACTGCCGGATGCCCCGGACATCAGAATCCGGATGGGCGGCATCTGATCCGCATAATGGATCAAATCATGGGCCAGAACCCGGTGCCGGTAATCAAACATCCGGACCAGCTCTTTGCGGGCAAAATGATACAACGGCGTGCTCAACCGTCCCATGGGCAGATCATACGCCACCTGATCCGTCATGATGGTTCCATCTTCCCCGGCCGGACTGAACAGATGGGTATGTTCCCATCGGGAAAACGGCCCTTTGATCTGCCGGTCCTTGAACATCCGGTTGTTACAGAAATCGATGTGTTCGGCTTCCCAGATCATGGGAATCCCCAGCACCCGCATATCAAACCCGACCCTCACCCCTTTGTCAACGCCTTTGCCCTGCCGCCACTTGAGGGTCAACGGGGCCCAGGGCGGGGTCAGCCGCTGAATGGCGCCGTTCCTGGCATGCCAGGCAAACACGCGCGCCACCGGCACCGGGAGATATGATTTTCTGGTAAACAGGTTCATGGGGTCATTCATCCCAAATGACTTATTGCTTTTATTCCATTCATATTATATGAATAGTCTCCAAAGAGAAAACCTTTTTTTAATCATTGTTCATGTGTCGGATATGGCACACACATTGCTTATGTTCAATCCATGTATCAGCCTTTTTCAAGGACGGCACCGGGCCGGCCGGCTGACCCATGACATCTGAACAAACAAGCATCAACAAACGGAGGAAAAAATGGATAAATATGAATGCCCGTGCGGCTATGTGTATGACCCGGCTGAAGGCGACATCGAAAACGGCATCGACCCCGGCACTGCCTGGGAAGACCTGCCCGAATCCTGGGTGTGTCCGTTGTGCGGCGCGGAACAGGAATATTTTGAAAAGATGGATTAAACGGAGGGATTATGTTCACACCCATAGAACTGGCAGATGGCATTTATTCGGTGGGATGCCGGGACTGGGATATCCGGGATTTTCACGGATACTATATCCCTGAAGGCACGACATACAACGCCTTTCTGGTCACCGGGGAACAGAACATACTCATTGACACGGTAAAATCCAATTTCAAAGATGAACTGCTGGCCAATATCAGCCGGATCATGGATCCGAAAAACATCGATGCCGTGATCAGCAACCATACGGAAATGGATCATTCCGGATCCCTTTCCGCAATCATGCACAAAATCGGGGAAGACAAGCCCCTGTACTGCTCCAAAATGGGGGCCCAGAACCTGAAAAACCATTTCAACCGGGAATACAACTTTCAGGTGGTGGGCTCGGGCGACACCCTGACGCTGGGCAACCGGACCTTCTCTTTTCTGGAAACACGGATGCTCCACTGGCCGGATTCCATGTTCACATACATGCCGGATGAAAAAATTCTGTTTTCCAGTGATGCATTCGGTCAGCACTATGCCGGAGACAAGTTTTTCGATGACCAGATCGGGGATTACATCATGCCCCATGCACGCAAATATTACGCCAATATTCTGCTGCATTTCTCTCCCCGGGTCCAGACCCTGCTGGCGGATGTGGCCAAAATGAACCTGGATATCCGAATGATCTGTCCGGATCACGGCATTATCTGGCGAAAGGATCCCTCCCGGATCATCACGGCCTATGACCGGTGGTCCCGGCAGGAACCGGTAAACAAAGCCCTGGTCATCTTTGATTCCATGTGGGAAAGCACCACCAAAATGGCCCGGACCGTTACCAGCGGCATCGAGTCGGAACAGGTCGGGGTGAGACTCATGAACACCCGGAAATGGCACCGGTCCGATATCATGACCGAAATTCTGGATGCCGGGGCCGTGGCAGTGGGGTCTCCCACCCTTAACAACGGCATTTTTCCGGTGATCGCAGATGTGCTGACTTATATCAAGGGCCTGCGCCCCCAGAACAAGCTGGCGGCGGCGTTTGGATCCTACGGATGGAGCGGCGAAGCGGTCAAGATCCTGAACAAAGAGTTTGAAGAAATGAAATGGGAGACAGTGGACCCCGGTGTCAAGGTCCTTTATGTGCCGGATGAGGATGATCTGAAGCGCTGTTTTGATTTGGGCGCCACACTGGCAAAAAAGCTGAAAGAAAAGTTGAACGCGTAAAAAAAGCCCCGGATGATCAGAAAGCTGTCATCCGGGGCTTTTTCTTGAATTCTCAGAACAGCATCAGGCTTTCCACAGGCCGTGCAGGTTGCAGTATTCTCTGGCCACCACTTTGTCGGCATCGGTTTTGAAAATCGCTTCCGGCGCACTGTCCGGGGTCAGCATCTTGCGCTGAACAAAGGTGTCATCCTCACTGGTCAGCTCGATCCACTGGATGTAATGCTCATTGGTCATGGGATGGGCCGTGCTGCCGACCTTGACCTTGTAGCCGCCCTCGATTTTTTCCACCACCGGAACATGTTTTTCCACGGCAGCGTCCACCGTGTTTTCCACCAGCCGTTCCATGGGCTTGCCGCAACAGGTGACCGGGGGTTTTTCTCCGTGAAGCACCTGTACGATATTGCCGCATTTTTCACATTTGTAAATACCCATCTTTTCTGCCATGTGTCAACTCCTTTAACTGTTTTGAATGTTGGATTTCAGACAGAGACGAATCCGAGTAAAGCATCCGCCCCATTACTCGCATGTTTATAATCTTAAGACATATCACGGGGTTTTTCCAGTTAAAAATCTTATTTCATTCGTCTGTCCCCTTGATACGCAAAGCAATACTGCAACCTTCATGCCATAACCTTTAGATCATGAGATCCCACACAAAGGTTACAGGCAGGCTCTCATAGAATCTGGTTGAGCGCCGCCTCGATCTGGGTCTGGGGCAACGCCCCCACCAGTGTATTCACAAGGTTTCCGTTTTTCACCAGCAGCAAGGTGGGTACCGATGTTATAGAAAACCGTGACCCTGTGGCCGGATTGTCATCCAGATTCAGTTTGGCCACCTTCAGCCGCCCCTGATATTTTTTCGCCAACGCATCCATGACCGGCCCCACGCCCCGGCAGGGGCCGCACCAGGGCGCCCAGCAGTCCACCAGCACCGGCAGCGTTGACTGCATCACCTCTTTGTGAAACGTGGTGTCCGATACGGTCACAGGGTGATCCGGTCCCCCCGGTGACAGCAGGGCCCCGCATTTGCCGCATTTAGGATGATCGTTCATCCGTGCCGGCGGCACCCGGTTTCGAGTCCTGCACGAAGGGCAGGAGACGATGATCGTCTGTTCGGTGTTCATGGTCCCCTCCTGTGAATTACTGGGTTTCGGAAATCATGGCAGCCACATTTTTCCCGTATTCCTGGGCCGCCTTGATTCCCCCGCCCACCCAG
>JAABTO010000405.1 GCA_011389835.1 Desulfotignum sp.
CCGACCGGCACAGATCACAGTCGCTGCAAACCTTCTGAGGAATCCGTTTGAATGGCGACACCTTTGCCACCAGTGCCAGCAAAGCCCCCAGCGGACACAGGTTTCTGCACCAGAACCGCGGACCGGCCAACTCCAGAAGAAAAACAGCGGCCAAAAGCAGAAATGACAGCAAAGACAGAAAAAACAATTGCTGGGTGTAGGGAAGGATCACCGCCTTGAGAAAATCGTACACCGGTTCCGTAAAACTGGACAGCCAGGCCGGCCCGTTCAGATAGATCCAGTCGAACATGCCGGTGACCAGAAAATGGATCCCAGGATCCACGCTGAAGGTCATGCCCCGGACCAGCAGAGCAAACGGATCGAAAAATCCGGTCAACTGCATCGTGAACATGGATGCCACCAGCACCAGGGTCAGAATGGCATATTTGAGGGATCGAAACGATGCCGCGCGCAGTTTCCCGGGCCGAACCACGCGGTCCCACAGATCGATCAACGTGCCCAGAGGACAGACCCACCCGCAGAAAACCCGTCCCAACACCCAGGTCACTGCGATCACGATCAAGGCGGGCCACAGCAGTGTCACCACCGTACGGGTCGCCAGGGTGACACTGGCCGCCACCAGCGGATCCAGCCGGAACCAGAGATTCACGGACCAGGGGATGGTATCCGCCCCGGTGTATTCGGTGATCCGGAACAGCCACAGAAACAGGGCCAGGCAGATCAGCTGAACCGCGATTCTTATCCGTCTGAGCCGGGTTCCGGTGGTTGGGCTCAATGCGGTGGGATCGGACTTGTCTGCAAGATGGATGCGGTCTCCCATCAGACGTCAGATATCTGTATCCGGCATTCGGACAGGTCCATCCGGCCCAGGCCCCGCTCAAACGCTTCCACGGTGGAACGGATATCCTCAGGCTTCAGGTCGAACAGGGTCGTGGCCCAGGCATCCACCGCCACGGGGTCCGTCCCGGCCACCAGGGTATCCATGATTTTCACATCAGACAGGCTGCCGCCGGACGGCCCGTTCCGCAGCATGATCCGGGTGGCATCCACCAGTGTCAGGTCCGGCTGGATCACCAGATTCAGGTCTGCGATGCGGGGACTCAAATCCATGTGCAGTCGTCCCCGATGCCCGCCGATGACCCCCATGGCGTTTTTCAGACCCAGCGTCAGCCCGGCGGACCCGTGATGCTTGGCCACCGGCACATTGATATAGCAGTCCGCTGCCAGCGCATCCCGGTAAAAAGACCATTCCCGCAGGGACCGGCCGTTCTTGATCTTCACCGGAACAAACTTGCGGTCATCCATGTATTCACACACCACCCGGCGGTCTTTCATGGCATCCAGTGCCGGCTTGATCCCGCTGTTCTGATAGCACCGCCGCTTTTCATTGCAGGGCCGGTCAAACACCTGAATTTTTCCCGCCCCCGCTTCCAGAGCCATGGCGGCCAGAGATGTCACCACGTCCGGATGGGTGTTGGCCCCCTGGGCCACAGACCGGTCCCACCCGATATTGGGTTTGATCACCACGGTGTCTCCGGTTGACACAAACTGGTGCATGCCGCCCAGGGCATCCACCAGATGCCGGACCATGGCTTGGATATCCTTTCCTTTTGCCACAAAAATATCTGAAACATCCGGCAACTGTGCCCCGGCCCGGTTGCCGGTGATATCAAATAACGGTGGAACGGTCAGCAGCCCCGCAGACCACAGGGTCACCTGTTTCAAAAACGATCTTCTGTCCATTCAATTCCTCCTTGTCCCTGTTTCAATGGCTTGCCAATCCAATCGAAATCATGTATGAATAAGATCCATGGCCGCACCAAACAAAAGGTTTCCCTATCAAACACGTATTTCCCTGAAACTGTTCTGCAGTTCTGTTCTGTCCATATTGATTTTCACCATTCCTCTGTTTTTTCTGGTCAATCAATCGTTAAAAAATCTGGGCCAGTTCGCTGATACGGCCAACACCCGGCAGATCAAACAGCTGGCCAACCGGTTTC
>JAABTO010000156.1 GCA_011389835.1 Desulfotignum sp.
TGCCGTGCCCTTTCAATCCGGCATGCTTGGTGATTGCAGCGGTCAGCGTCGTCTTCCCATGGTCGATATGACCAATGGTTCCAATGTTTACATGCGGCTTCTTCCGCTCAAATTTCTCCTTAGCCATCTTTTTTATTCCTCCACTGGAATGTTTTTAAGGATTCTTGAATTTTTTTACCACCTGAAATGTGCAAATGCTTTGTTGGCTTCTGCCATTTTGTGAGTATCTTCTTTCTTTTTAATGGCGCCGCCCCGCTGATTGTAGGCATCCATAAGCTCGGCAGCCAGCTTTTTTTCAAACCCTTTTTCGGAGCGTCCCCGGCTGTAGTTGATCAACCATCTGAAAGCCAATGCGGTCTGCCGGGCCGGATTGATATCCGTAGGCACCTGATAGGTGGACCCCCCGATTCTTCGGGACTTGACTTCCACAGCCGGACGAATATTATCGACAGCTTTCTTGAACACGTCCAGAGCCGGCTCTCCCACTTTTTCCTCTGCCATCAACATGGCACTGGTCACCACTTTCCGGGCCGCATTTTTTTTGCCGTTTTTCATCACGCAGTTCACGAATTTTGCCGCAAGCTTTTGCTCCTGCGTGGCGTTTTTCATCAAATTTTCACTTATGATATGTTTCTGTGCCATGTATCATGTCCATTTATTAGTCTTTATTGAATTACTTGGGACGTTTGGCACCGTATTTGGAACGGCCCTGACGCCTGTCATCCACACCCAGGGTATCCAATGCCCCCCTGACGATATGATAACGAACACCCGGAAGGTCCTTGACCCTGCCACCCCGCACCAGAACCACGGAATGTTCCTGAAGGTTGTGCCCCATGCCCGGGATATACGCCGCCACTTCCATGCCGGTCGTCAATCTGACTCTTGCCACTTTTCTCAAGGCGGAGTTCGGCTTTTTAGGCGTTGATGTATACACCCTGGTACAAACTCCCCGTTTCTGAGGCCCACCCTTCAAAGCGGGCGTACTTACCTTTTTCTCAGCTTTTTTTCTGCTCTTTCTAACCAACTGATTAATGGTCGGCATAATCTTTTCAACGCTCCTTATACATTCAATACATCGCCTTACACGACAAAATATTTAATTCTACTTACCAAAATTCAAAATGTCAAGCAATTTTTGATTTTACATCAGACGCTGGCTGCTTCACCCAGAGCCACCTCCACATTGCGGTAACCGGGAAATCCGGTGCCGGCAGGGATCAGGCGTCCCATGATCACATTTTCCTTTAACCCCTTGAGCCCATCGTATTTGGCCTCGATTGCTGCCAGGGTCAACACTTTGGTGGTTTCCTGAAACGATGCCGCTGACAGGAAACTGTCTGTGGACAACGATGCCTTGGTAATCCCCAGAATCAAAGGTTCCCCTTTGGCCGGCTCGCCACCCTTCATAGCCGTTTCCCGGTTGGTCTCTTCAAATGCCACCCGGTCCACCTGCTCGTCGGGAATAAAATTGGTATCTCCGGTGGATACCACCTTGACCCGGCGCATCATCTGACGAATCACCACCTCGATATGCTTGTCATTGATTCGAACCCCCTGGAGGCGGTAGACTTCCTGCACCTCGTCCACCAGATATTTGGCCAGCGCCACCTCCCCTCTGATGTTCATAATGTCCTGGGGATTGGCACTGCCGGCGATCAGGGGATCCCCCGCCTTGACAAAGTCACCGTCGTATACGGTGACATGCTGCCCCTTGGGGATGCCATACTCTTTTTTCTCTCCCACATCCGACGGGGTTATCGTCACTTTCTGCCGGCCCTTGGTTCCCTTGGACACACTGACCGTGCCGTCGATTTCTGTTAAAATAGTGGGGTCCTTGGGTTTCCTCACCTCAAAGAGCTCCGCCACCCGGGGCAGACCACCGGTGATGTCCTTTGTTTTGGTGGTGGCGCGGGGCAGCTTGGCAATGACATCACCGGCCAGCACATGGTCATCTTCTTCAACAGTAAGAATGGCATTGACCGGTAGAAAATACCGGGCCGCGGCATTGGAAGAGGGCAGCTTGACTGCTTTTCCGCTTGAATCCCGCAGCGTGATCCTGGGACGGGTTTCAGGGTCCTTGCCCTCGGCAATGGTCCGGCTGACCTTTCCTGTCACCGGATCGATCTGTTCCTGGACAGTATTTCCGATCTCAATATCCGCAAACCGGATCCGGCCGGATACCTCCGTAATAATGGGCGTGGTGAACGGATCCCAGGACGCAATAATTTCGCCGGGTTCGATGGGCTGGCCGTCCCTGACCTGAAGAGTAGCTCCGTAAATCACGTTTTCCTTGGCCCTTTCCCGGCCGTCTTCTCCTACGATGGTGACCCCGCCGCCCTTGCGGTTCATGACAATGACTTCATTGCCGGCCGTGGTGACGGTCTGAAGGTTTTCATTGTATTTGAGAATCCCGCCGACCCGGGCTTTGACCTCGGCCACCTCCACCTTTCTGGAGGCGGTACCGCCGATATGAAAGGTCCGCATGGTCAGCTGGGTACCGGGTTCGCCGATAGACTGGGCCGCCACAATACCGATGGCCTGACCGATCTCCACGGTATCCCCATGGGCCAGATCCCGGCCGTAGCATTTTGAACATACCCCGTATTTGGAATTACAGGTCAGCACCGACCGGATTTTCACCTTCTGAACACCGGCATTTTCGATCTTTGCCACATGGGCTTCGGTCAGTTCCGTGTCAATACCCACAATAAACTCATCAGAATAGGGGTCTTTCACATCTTCCTGCAACACCCGTCCTAAAATACGCTCACCCAGGGTCTGAATCACTTCCCCGCCTTCGTACAGGGCTTCCACTTCGATCCCGTTGATGGTACCGCAGTCCTCTTCGATGATGGTACAGTCCTGTCCCACATCTGCCAGACGCCGTGTCAGATACCCGGAGTTGGCTGTTTTCAGGGCTGTATCCGCCAAGCCTTTCCGGGCGCCATGGGTGGAAATAAAATACTGCAGCACGGTCAACCCTTCACGGAAACAGGCAGTGATCGGGTTCTCGATAATCTCACCGGACGGCTTGGCCATCAGGCCCCGCATCCCGGCCAGCTGGCGCATCTGATCCTTGGAGCCCCGGGCGCCGGAATCCGCCATGACATACACGGCGTTCAAGCCCTCGAGTGCTTCGATATTCTCGGCACCGGTGGGGTTTTTCATTACCTCCATCATGGCATTGGCGATATCATCGGTGGCCTGGGCCCAAATGTCCACCACCTTGTTGTATTTTTCTCCCTGGGTGATCAACCCCTCCGCATACTGGTTTTTAATCTCCAGGACATTTTTTTCTGCGGCAGCGACAATATCCCATTTCTGTTCGGGTATGATCATATCGTCCACACAGATGGACAGGCCGCCCAGGGTGGAATATTTGTACCCGATATCCTTGAGCCGGTCGGACAGCACCACGGTTTCCTTCAACCCGATATTCCGGTAAGCATAATCGATGAGATTGACAATGGAGCCCTTGTCCATCAGTTTGTTCACCAGCTTGAACGGCAATGTGGTTTTGCGCTCATCTACCCTGAAAATGGTGAACCGGTCCCCCACCACCCGAACATCTGTGAACTGGCCCTGTTTCAACCCGAACAACTGTTCCACCACCACATCCGACACCTGAAACAGGTTTTTGAACTCCTTGCGGGTGAGCAGCCCGGTTTTACCGAAAGTCTTTTTTATCTCTTCATCGGCATATTTGTTCAACACTTCGTCAAATGATCTGCCGGCCTTCAGCTCAGCCAGGGCCTCTTCACAGGATTCCGGAGTTTCGGTGCGGATCCGGCTCAAAGACAGCAGGGTATCACCGGGGATGGTTTCCCACAGCAGAATCCGGCCCGTGGTGGTATCGTAAACCTCTCCTTCGATCCGGACTTTTATTTTGGCATGAAGGGCCAGTTCGCCGGCATCAAATGCGTATCTGACTTCATCGATGGAGGAAAAGACACTGCCCGCACCCTTCTGATTCGCCACAGCCCGGGTCATGTAATAAATACCGAGCACGATATCCTGGGTGGGCACGATAATGGGCTGACCATTGGCCGGTGACAGAATATTGTTGGTGGAAAGCATCATCACCCGGGCCTCAAGCAGGGCTTCCAGAGACAACGGCACATGTACCGCCATCTGATCGCCGTCAAAGTCCGCATTAAATGCCGGACACACCAGGGGATGGAGCTGAATGGCTTTTCCTTCGATCAGCACCGGTTCAAACGCCTGAAATCCGAGTCGATGCAGGGTAGGTGCCCGGTTGAGCATCACCGGATACTCTTTGACCACCGACTCCAGTGCGTCCCAGACTTCATTTTCCTCCTTTTCCACCATTTTCTTGGCACTTTTCACCGTGGAAACCAGGCCTTTCTGTTCCAGGTAGTTATAGATAAACGGTTTGAAAAGTTCCAAAGCCATCTTTTTGGGAATTCCGCACTGATGCAGCCGCAGTTCAGATCCCACCGTAATCACGGTACGGCCGGAATAATCCACCCGTTTGCCCAGAAGGTTCTGGCGGAACCGGCCCTGTTTGCCTTTCAGGGTATCACTCAACGATTTGAGGGGGCGCTTGTTGGTTCCCGTGACCACCCGGCCGTGCCGGCCGTTGTCAAACAGCACGTCCACCGACTCCTGAAGCATGCGTTTTTCGTTTCTGACAATGATATCTGGTGCATTCAGATCCACCAGCCGTTTGAGACGATTGTTCCGGTTCAGGACCCTGCGGTAAAGATCATTGAGATCAGAGGTGGCGAAACGGCCCCCTTCCAGCGGAACCAGGGGCCTCAGATCCGGCGGCAGAATGGGACAGGCCGTCATGATCATGCGGGACGGTTCGATGCCGGATGTCAGAAACGCGGAAATCACCTTGAGCCGTTTGGCCATTTTCTGCTGTTTGGCCACGGACTTGGTCAGGTTGATCTCTTCTTTGAGGGTATCATGGATGCCCTGAAGGTCCAGCTCATCCAGCAGTTTCAAAATCGCCTCAGCCCCGATTCCCGCCACGAACCCCTCTTCACCGAAGGTTTCAATGGCCTCATAATACTGATCATCGGACAGGAGCTGATATTTTTTCAACCCGGAATCCTTGGGATCCATCACGATATAGGAATCAAAGTACAGAACCTTTTCCAGACTTTTCAGGGTCAGATCCAGGGCATTACCGATCTTGGAAGGCAGGCTTTTCAGAAACCAGATATGAGACACCGGAGAAGCCAGCTCGATATGGGCCATGCGCTCCCGCCGCACCTTGGACTGAATCACTTCCACGCCGCACTTTTCACACACCACCCCCCGGTGTTTCATGCGTTTGTATTTGCCGCAGTTACACTCGTAATCCTTGGTAGGTCCGAATACTTTGGCGCAGAACAGTCCGTCCCGCTCCGGTTTGAACGTCCGGTAGTTGATGGTTTCCGGCTTTTTGATCTCACCGTGGGACCACTCTCTGATCTGGTCGGAAGAGGCAAGGCTGATCTGAACCCCCTGATACACCTTGGGATCTTTCGGTTTTGCGAAGAAATCGTATATATTGTCCAATGCTTTCTCCTTATTTGCTGCCTTCTATAAGATTCATATCCAAACCCAGACTGTTGAGTTCCTTGATCAAAACCCGGAAGGATTCAGGCATGCCCGGTTCCAGCACGCTCTGGCCTTTGACGATCTTTTCGTACATGCGGGTCCTGCCCACCATGTCATCAGATTTAACGGTGAGAAACTCCTGAAGCGCATGGGCCGCACCATAGGCTTCCATGGCCCAGACTTCCATTTCACCCAGGCGCTGTCCCCCGAACTGGGCCTTGCCGCCCAGGGGCTGCTGGGTTACCAGGGAATAGGGACCGATGGACCGTGCATGCAGTTTGTCATCCACCAGATGGTGCAGTTTGAGCATATACATGGTGCCTACCGTGACCGGGGTATGAAAGGGCTCCCCGGTTCTGCCGTCATAAAGAACCGACTGACCCGACCGCTGATACTCTGACATCTCCAGCAGATCCTTGATTTCATCTTCCGTGGCACCGTCAAATACCGGGGTAGCGGTATGAACGCCGTTCCGGTAAAGGGATGCAAATTCCAGCAGCTCCCGGTCATTCATGGCATCGATTCGGTTGGCCAGGACATCTTCAATGTCATCGGCCTTTTGCTTGTCTGTCAGGGAAAACACGCTCCGCACTTTGGACCTGAGCTCTTCCAGCCGTTTTTCCTCGATCATCTCATTGATCTGCTGACCCAGACCAAAGGCGGCCTGACCCAGATGAATTTCCAGTATCTGTCCCACGTTCATGCGGGAAGGGACACCCAGGGGATTGAGCACCATATCCACAGGCCGGCCATCGTCAAAATAAGGCAGGTCCTCCACCCGCAGTATCCGGGACACCACGCCCTTGTTCCCATGCCGGCCGGCCATTTTATCTCCCACGGACAATACCCGTTCCATGGCCACGCTGATTTTGATCAGTTTCAAAACCCCGGGAGGCAGATCATCTCCTTTTTCAAACCGGGACACCTGACGGTTGAAATGATCTTTGGCTTTTTTGATCTGTTCCTGGGCCTGTTCCAGAATCTGCTGGGCCCTTTCCGTTGCCACGGCATCTTCCACAGACAGATTTACCAGCGAAGATACCGGAATTTTTCCCAGCACACCGGGAACAATGGTGTCTCCTTTTTTGATCCGGACCTTGTCATTTTTTTCCAGATCGGAAAGCACTTTCTGTCCGGCCAGAATCGATTCAACTTTTTCTCTGACCACCTGGGAAATAATGCTGATCTCATCGTCCCGGTCTTTTTCGAGACGCTCGATCTCTTCGTCTTCGATGAGCCGGGTCCGGTCATCCTTTGGCAGACCTCTTCTGGAAAAAACCTTGGCATCGATTACTTTGCCACTGACCCCCGGTGGCACCGTCAGAGAGGTGTCTTTGACATCACCGGCCTTTTCCCCAAAAATGGCCCGCAGCAGTTTTTCTTCCGGAGACAGCTGGGTTTCCCCTTTGGGGGTGATCTTTCCCACCAGAATGTCCCCTGGATTCACTTCCGCCCCCAGGCGGATAATACCGCTTTCATCCAGATTCTTCAGCGCCTCTTCCCCCACGTTGGGAATATCCCGGGTAATTTCCTCTTTTCCCAGTTTGGTGTCACGGGCCAGCACTTCAAACTCCTCGACATGAACCGATGTATAGACCCCGTCCTTTACCAGGCGTTCACTCACCAAAATGGAGTCCTCATAATTGTATCCATCCCAGGGCATGAACGCCACCGTGACATTTTTCCCCAGCGCAAGCTCACCCATTTCCGTGGATGGCCCGTCCGCAATCACCTGGCCTTTTTTGACCTTTTCGCCTCTTTCCACAATGGGCCGATGATTGAAACAGGTATTTTGATTGGAACGGACGAATTTGGTACAATTGTATATGGATACGGCCTTGTCAAACCCTTTGTTTTGATCATCGTCATTTCTCACCACGATGCGTTTGGCATCCACATCCACCACGGTGCCGTCATGATCCGCCACAATGGTGACACCTGAGTCTCTGGCCACCACACTTTCCATACCCGTGCCCACCAGCGGGGCTTCGCTACGGATCAAGGGAACGGCCTGCCGCTGCATGTTGGATCCCATGAGCGCCCGGTTGGCATCATCGTTTTCCAGAAACGGAATCAGGGCGGCAGATACAGACACCAGCTGATTGGGTGAGACATCCATATATTTGACCACATCCGGTGGCACCAGCTCAAACTCACCTGCCACCCGGGCGGAGACAGTGGGATTGATAAATTGGCCTTCCGGATCCAGCGGCGCATTGGCCTGAGCAATGGGGTGCTCTTTTTCCTCGAACGCACTCAAATGGCGAATGGTTTTACTGGCAACGGAATCGTTCACCTGACGAAACGGTGTTTCGATGAATCCGAAATCATTGACCCGGGCATAGGTACAAAGAGATACGATCAAGCCGATATTCGGGCCTTCCGGGGTTTCAATGGGGCAGATCCGTCCGTAGTGGGACGGATGCACGTCCCGGACTTCGAACCCGGCCCGTTCCCGGGTCAAGCCGCCCGGCCCCAGAGCGGACAAACGTCTTTTATGCGTCGTTTCGGACAGCGGGTTGGTCTGATCCATGAACTGGGACAGCTGAGACGTGCCGAAAAACTCCCTGACCACGGCTGACACCGGTTTGGGGTTCACCAGGTCATGGGGCATCATGGCATCCACTTCCTGCATGCTCATTTTTTCCTTGATGGCCCGTTCCATGCGGATGAGTCCGATCCGGTAATGGTTTTCCAGCAGTTCTCCCACAGCCCGGACCCGCCGGTTCCCCAGGTGATCGATATCATCCACCTGTCCCTGGGTGTCTTTGAGCTCGATCAGGGTCGCCGCCGTCAACAGGACATCCTCTTTCCGAAGGGTTTTCACGTCCAGCATGGTGTCCACCCCCAGACGCAGGTTCATCTTCAGACGGCCGACCTTGGACAGATCATAGTATGCCTGACGAAAAAACAGATGATCGATA
>JAABTO010000157.1 GCA_011389835.1 Desulfotignum sp.
GGCGATTTGTGCTGCCGGCTCACCGGCCTGGATGTGGGGGTGGTGGACCGGGCCGGGGCCCCGGCCGGGAAAAAAGAGGTGGTGCTCATGCGGGGCATGGATGGGGCGGCCCGGACCGCCATTGCTATGATCCATGCGGCCATGCACCGGGATTTGCGCACGATTGTATATACACAATCCAGAAAAATCACGGAACTGATTGCCATCTGGGCATCTCAGCGTGCAAAAAAATTTCGGGAGAAGATCAGCGCCTACCGGGCCGGGTTTCTGCCGGAAGACCGCCGGGAGATCGAAACCCGCCTGGCCACAGGGGATCTGTTGTGTGTGGTGTCCACCTCGGCCCTGGAGCTGGGCATCGATATCGGGAATCTGGATTTGTGTGTTTTGGTGGGATACCCGGGCACCATCATGTCCACCTGGCAGCGGGCCGGCCGGGTAGGGCGGGACGGCAGCCATTCCGCCCTGGTGCTCATCGCCCATGAGGATGCCCTGGACCAGTATTTCATGAACCATCCGGAGGTGTTCTTTGACATGCCCCCGGAAACCGCGCTCATCAATCCGGACAATCCCGTGATCTGCCGGTCCCACCTGGTATGCGCCGCCGCAGACCTGGCATTGAAAAAAAGGGAGCCGCTGCTGGGCGGGGATGACGTTTTGCCGCACCGTTCCGGCAGCAAGCGCGGCAGCCCCGAAACAAAGACGTCCGCACCGGCCCAGGGCAACACTGTCCAGACGGCCCTCAAGGACCTGGAAATGGCTGGTCAGTTGCTGCGCAGCGCCAACAGTGACATCTGGTATGCGGCACAAAAAAATCCTCACCAGGAGGTGAACCTGCGGGGCACCGGCCGCACCATACCGATCTTTCTGGAAAACACCCGGCAGCGTCTGGGAGAGATCGACCGGCACCGGGCGTTTTTCGATACCCATGACGGGGCTGTGTACCTGCACCAGGGAAAATCCTACGTGGTGACCCGGTTCGACCATGACAAAGGCAGTGTGGAGGTGATCCCGAAAGCGGAGAACTACTACACCCGGGCCTGGTCCTCCAAATCCACCCGGATTATCCGGGTGGACGATCAAAAAGCGGTGAAAGGGACCCGGGTGGGGTTCGGCCGGGTGCGTATCACCGAGCAGGTGACCGGTTATGACCGCAAACTGGTGGCCACGGGCAGGTCCATCGGCATGGTGCCTCTGGACCTGCCGGAGCTGGCGTTTGAAACCCAGGGACTGTGGATCCAGATTCCGGACCAGGTCCGGGACCGTATTGAATCACACCGTATGCATTTCATGGGCGGTATCCATGCCATGGAACATGCGGCCATCGGAATCATGCCGCTGCTGGTGATGACCGACAGAAATGACCTGGGCGGGATCTCCATCCCGTTTCATGACCAGGTGGGGACTGCGGCCGTGTTTGTGTACGATGCCGTGCCCGGGGGACTGGGGTTGTGCCGCCAGGCGTTTGAATGTGCAAACCGGCTCCTGCGCACCACCCTGGAGACCATTATGTCCTGCGGGTGCGATACCGGGTGCCCGGCCTGTGTGCATTCTCCCAAGTGCGGATCCGGCAACCGGCCCATTGACAAGCACGCGGCCCGGCAGATCCTGGAACAGATGATATCGCTGCCTGCGGGACCGTCACCGGTCCGGATCACGGAGACGATAGATATACCGGTTCAGGAGACGTCTGCGACTTTCAGTGCAGGGGCTCCCCCGGAGCGTTCATTAAAGGAGAACTCTTTGCTGCGCTATGGGGTCCTGGACATCGAGACCCGACGGTCCGCCGCCGAAGTGGGCGGCTGGAACAAGGCGGAAAAAATGGGGGTCAGCTGTGCCGTGCTCTATGACTCCGAATCCGGACAGTTTCATGATTATTCCCAGGATGAAATGGCGGACCTGTGCGAGCATCTCGTGCAGCTGGACCGGGTGGTGGGGTTCAACCTGATCCGGTTTGACTACAAAGTGCTGGCCGGATTGAGTGATTTTGATTTTTACCGCCTGCCCACCCTGGACATGCTGATGAAGGTCCATGAGGTCCTGGGATACCGGCTGTCTCTGGATCACCTGGCACAGAACACCCTGGGGGCTCGGAAAAGCGCAGACGGGCTCATGGCCCTTCAATGGTGGCAGCAGGGGGAGGTGGATAAAATCATCCAATACTGCACCCAGGATGTGCGGGTCACCCGGGACCTGTACCGGTTCGGCCGGGACAACCGGTTTCTGATATTCAGAAACAAGGCCGGCCACCTGGTCCGGGTCCCGGTGTCCTGGTAGGGTCAATAATCACAGATGGAGGGGTCCACGCTGGCCGGCACCCATTCATAGGGGGTTCATTTGTGGGATTTGTAGCTGTCCTCGTCCCGCATGTTTTTCAGGATCTCGATACTGGTTTTGTAGCCTTTGTACATCCGGCACATCTCCATTGCCATCCCGCAGATCAGGGCCACGGCCTGGACCATATTGATGTCGTGGTGGGAAAATTCCCAGGGTTCCGCTGTGTAGACCCGCAGCGCCCCGATGATTTTGTTGCTGCTGATGACCGGCACCCCGAGCAGGGAGGCGATCCCTTCCTTTTTCGCCTGTTCCGGATATTCAATGCGCGGATCATCCATGACATCATGAATGGCTATGGGCACGGCATCTTTGGCTTCGCTGATGGTCTGCATGAAATGGATCGGCCCTTTGTTCAGGTACTCCTCGCTTAAACCGGATGAGGCCACCAGGCCCAGCTCCCGGGTATCCCGGTTCACCAGAAACACGGAACAGCCCTTTGCATTGAATGCGGTTTTCACGCTTTCTGCCGTGGTCAGTGCCACCTCTTCCGGGTCTTTGTACTGGGAAATGGCGTTGGTCAGTTTGATGATGGTGTCGTAATACATGGCGTGTTTTTCCATACCAGCCTCCTTTGGTTAAAATTTAATGCACCTGCTCCGGCAGGAGCAGAAAGTAGTTTCAAAGACAGGCGGTTCAGACAGATGGATTAAGAGCCCGGTTCAGTGATACCGCGTGGTTCGCAGATCGCATGGGAAACGAACAGCTGTGGTCATGTGGGGAATCGTTTCAATGATTAGACTATAGATGAATCGCCGGGTTCCGTCAAGAGCTGATCGCAAGTATGCCGTCCCTGGTGGGGGTGCCTTGCTGACGGCCAGCTATCCACGGGGTGGCTCCGACAGTCCGTCAGCAAGGCACCCCTACCAGGGGTTTCTGCTGCAAAATCAATTGACCCGGGCGGCGATATCGGCCAGGACCGGTCCGGCGTTTTCCCGGATCAGTACGTGGCATTGGTTGTCATAGGGGGTGGGGGAGAGGTTGATGATGGCCACAAACGCGCCCGCATCCAGGGCATATCCGGGCATGAGGGCCGCCGGCTGGACCAGAAGCGTCGATCCCACCACAATGAATACGTCACACTGAGAGGACAGGGCCACCGCCCGCCGGGTTTCCTTTTCCGGCATGGCCTGGCCAAAGGAGATGGTGTCCGGCTTGAGATATCCGCCGCATCCGCACCGGGGGGCTTTGTCGCCGGCCAGGATCATCTGCTCTGCCGCGTCCCAGGAAATCAGGGTGCGGCAGGACATGCACCGGACCCGCCGGGTGTTGCCGTGCAGTTCGATGACCATGTCATCCGGGATGCCCGAGGCCTGGTGAAGCCCGTCGATGTTCTGGGTGATGACACAGGCGAGATGTCCGGTTTCATAAAGCCGGGCGATGCTCATGTGACCGGTGTTGGGCCGGGCGTGTTTCAATCCCTTTTCCATGTCCATGCGCTGTTCCCAGTAACGGAAACGGGCCGTTTCACTGGACATGAATTCGTCAAAATATACCGGGGTGAACTTGTCCCAGATGCCCCCCTGGCTCCGGTAATCCGGAATCCCGCTTTCCGTGGAAATGCCGGCGCCGGTGAACACGATCACTTTGCGGGCTGACGAGATTTTTTCGGCAATGGCCCGGGTTTTGGCTTGAACCTCAGGGGTCAGGTGCGGGGAAAAATCTTTTGCCATGGCATCAGTCTCCTTGCGGTTTTTTCGTAAACTGTCATGATTTCGGGAATATTCAGCAGCCTGCCTGCCACCGGCATCAATACCAGAAATGCCAGTCCGGTGACGATGCAGACACTGAAAGCACAAAAAAATGTTTCCGGCGGAATCACCCGGATCAGCCCCTGATGGATGCCTGAAACAATGGCGCCCACGCCCAGACTGGCCAGGATCAACCGGGCCAGAAACAGATATACCCGGTTTTTTCCGGGGTTCCGGGTTTTTGTGTTCCAGGAAGCAAACAAGACGAATGTGGACACGATCACGGTACCGGAAAGCCCTAAAGCCACACCATTGACGCCGAACGCCTTCATGCATCCGTAGATGACCGGCAGACCGGCCAGCATGCAACCGGTGGTTACCAGGGCTGGAAACAAGGTGTTTTCCAGGGCATAAAACCCTCTGGCCACAAAGGTCTGGGCCGAAAACGCAAACGCCCCGGCCATGAAAAAGGGAAGGACACCGGCTGTAAGCCTGGTGGCGTCCGCGTCAAACGCGCCCCGCTGGAACAGGATCATCACGATTTCGTAGCGAAGCACCATGAACAGAATGGAAAAAGGGATCACCAGAAAAATGAATTTCAACGTCTGGTTGATAACGTGGTTGAGGCGGTCCATGTCTCCGGTGGCGGCGATACCGGCCATGAAGGGATAGGATGCCATGCCGATGGCCTGGCCGAAAAATCCCACCAGAATGAACATGATGCGCAGCGCGTAATTCATGGCGGCAATATGGCCGGGTGCCAGAAAGGATCCAAAGAATTTCATCAGAATCTCCGTGGAAAA
>JAABTO010000158.1 GCA_011389835.1 Desulfotignum sp.
GATAACAGCGGACAGGAAAGTCGATTATGTGGACCCGAATGGGAATCTGGTGCCTGCTGGTGGCGTTTTTCATGTGGTTGTTCAGCGGGATTTCCACTTTGATGCAGGCAGACAATTTCTGGGTGGACCTGACCCTTTCCCGGATCCTGGGGGATCATGCGGAGACCGTCATCACGTTCATTCCTGTGACGGCCGTTGAGAACAGCCTGTATTTTCTGGTGGAAGTACTGCCGTTTTACGGCGTTGTTCTGGGATTGGGGACCGTGTTTCTTGTTGTCGGCATCTTTGTAAAAATCCGGTCATGAACAGATCCGGACAGACGCAATATATGAGGACCATAAAAATGGATGAGACAATAGTTCAACACATTACAGACACATCATTGACCCGCCGGCAGTTTCTGAGACTGTCCGCCATCATGACCGCAGCCGGGCTGGTGCCTGTCTGGGGGTGCGCCATAGATCCGGTTACCGGCAGAACCCAGCTCACGATGTTGACAAAGGATCAGGAAATCGCCATTGACCGCCAGCAGTCGCCGTTTCAGTTTTCATCGGATTACGGTGTGGTGCAGGATAAATCCCTGAACCAGTACATCAACCAGGTGGGAAACGATCTGGCGCCGTTTACCCACCGGCCGGACATGCCGTATAATTTTCAATGTGTGAATGCCACCTATGTCAACGCCTATGCATTTCCCGGCGGGTCTATCGCCGTGACCCGCGGAATTCTGCTGACGCTGGAAAATGAGGCGGAACTGGCAGCGTTGCTGGGCCATGAGCTGGGTCATGTCAATGCCCGGCATACTGCGGAACAGGTGACCAAAAGCCAGCTGTCTTCCCTGGTCGTGGGAGGGCTGGCGATTCTGGCGGATTCCCAGGCAAAAGGACTGGGAAACCTGACCCAGCAGCTGGGGGCCCTGGGCCAGGGACTGTATCTGGCCAAGTACAGCAGAGACAATGAGCGGGAAGCGGATTACCTGGGGCATGAATACATGGTCAAAGCCGGATATGGGTCACCGGGATTTGTGGGATTGATGGAAATGCTCAACACCCTCAACAAACAGCAGCCCACGTCCGCCCAGGTGCTGTTTTCAACGCATCCCATGAGCGTTGAACGCCTGACAGCGGCTGTCCAGCGGGACCGGGGGCCATATGCCCAGACGCGGAATTCACCGGTCTTCAGGGAGCGGTACATGGATCAGACCGCAGCACTTCGGCAGCGCAAAAAAGCGATCGAGCTGATGCAGGAAGGAGAAAAATACCTGGCCCAGGAAAAATATGACGCGGCCCAGAGTGCTTTTTCATCCGCATTGAAACAGGCCGGTGATGATTATGCCGGCCATGTGCTCATGGCCAGATGTCAGCTGATTCAGAAAAATAATGCAGAGGCGGCATCCTATGCCAACGCAGCCATTCAGCTCTATCCCACAGAACCCCAGGGACATTATGTGGCCGGTCTGGCCCATGTGGGAACCCGGCAGTTCGAACGGGCCCTGGACAATTTTACCCGGTGTGATCAGCTGCTGCCGGGCAATCCCCAGCTGACGTTTTACATGGGATATTCCCGGGACAATCTGGGGCAGCAGCGGGCAGCGGCCAATGATTATGCGGCTTACCTGAAAATGATCAACTATCAGTCCAATCAATATTCCCAGCATGCCTACAAGCGGCTGAAAGCGTGGGGATATGTCGAGTAACCGGTCTGACAACCGGGTTCATGAACTGATCGACGCCGTCTGGACGATGACCCTGGCCACCACCGGAGAAAACGGTCCCTGGTCGGCCCCGGTCTATTATCTTTACAGAGACCGATGGTTTTATTTTTTTTCCAGCCCGTCTTCCCGGCACATTCAGGACGGACTTGCCCACCGGGCTGCGGCGTCCATTTTTCGTGTTCACGCGCGCAAGGATCGCCTGGAAGGACTTCAGATGCACGGGACGATTCACTTGCAAAGGGCCGGGATCCAGGCGGCGGCGGCAGCGGCCGCATATGCCCGGCGGTTCGATATCACGGTTTCCGGCCCGGATTTCCTGGCATTTTTTCAAAACGTGTTTCATGCCCGGCTGTTTTCATTTGTGCCGGATCAGGTCTATCACATGGATAACCACAAGGGGTTCGGAAGCCGGGAGATGGTCGAGTTATGAAATTTGACAGTCTGAATCACTGCGTGTCTTTTCTGGATCAGGCCGGAGAACTGGTCCGTATCCGTGAACAGGTGGATCCGCACCTGGAGATGGCCGAGATCACCCGGCGGGTCTTTGCTGCCGGGGGGCCGGCCATCCTGTTTGAAAAGGTCAAAGGCTCTCCGTTTCCGGCAGTATCCAACTTGTACGGGACCTGGAATCGGACCTTGAAAATATTTGAACCGGAACTGAGCCGGGTCACCGACCTGGCCGATCTGGTCAGCGATCCATCCCGGGAACTAAGGTCTGCAGGCCGCGTGACACGGGCGGCCCGGGCCCTGTGCCACTCATTGCCCCTGCCGGTCCGGCATGCGGCAGTCACGGCCCGCAGCACCCGTATCGACCAGTTGCCGATGATCACCTGCTGGCCGGGGGACGGCGGCGCATTTGTGCTGCTGCCCCAGGTGTTTACCCAGGACCCGGATACCGACGCTGTGCTGAAATCCAACCTGGGCATGTACCGGATTCAGATGTCCGGCAACCGGTACCGGCCCAATGAGGAGGTGGGGCTGCATTACCAGCTGCAAAGAGGAATCAGTGTTCATCACCAGAAAGCACTGGCCGGCGGGCAGGCATTGAAGGTATCCATCTTTATCGGCGGGCCCCCGGCCCATGCCCTGGCCGCGGTCATGCC
>JAABTO010000023.1 GCA_011389835.1 Desulfotignum sp.
TCCGATCTGGCTGCTGCCCCGGGTGCAGGCCTCTGACCAGATGCTGGCCGATCTTTCGGTTCTGGACCGGATCATGGCGATGGACAAAGAAGACCTTTGCCGGATGCAGCGGGGGGAAGCCTGCTGTCCGGTCAAAAACAAGGAGAAGGCACATGGATGACCAAAAACTGAAGATATTGTTTCTGTGCACGGGAAATGCATGCCGCAGCCAGATGGCCGAAGGATGGACCCGGCATCTGAAAGGGGACGCCATCGAGGTGTTTTCCGCGGGCATCGAAACCCATGGCGTGGACCCCAGGGCCGTGGCGGTGATGAAGGAGGCCGGGGTGGATATTTCCGGCCACCGGTCCAAACATGTCAAAGAATTTCAGGACAAACAAATGGATGTGGTGATCACGGTGTGTGACCATGCCAAAGAAACCTGCCCCTATTTTCCGTTGGCCGGTAAAAAAATTCACCAGGGATTTTCAGATCCCCCGGCCCTGGCGGAAGAGATCCGGAAGCGGGGCGGGGATGAACATGAAAAGCTGGACTGCTACCGGAAAGTCAGAGATGAGATCCGGGGGTTTGTAGAAAAACTGCCGGACAATGTGATGTCATAAACGAAAAACGGAACAACCCTGAGAAAGGAGAAAAAAACACCCATGAGTTCCCCTGTTGACAATGATCGGAAAATGACCAGTGTGTTTGAGCGGTATCTGACCGTCTGGGTCGGGTTGTGCATCATCAGCGGCATTTTGCTGGGAAAAATCGCTCCCGGGCTGGCAAAGGCCCTGGATGGCATGGCCATCACCGTAAACGGTGCGCCCGTGGTGTCCATTCCCATTGCCATATGCCTGTTTTTCATGATGTATCCCATCATGGTGAAGATCGATTTCGCATCGGTGATCCGGGCGGGAAAAAGCGGCAAACCCGTATTCTGGACACTTTTCATCAACTGGTGCATCAAGCCCTTTACCATGTATGCCATCTCCCTGTTTTTTCTGGGGATCGCATTCAAAGGATTTATCGGCCCTGAAGCCATGGATCTGGTTAAGATTCCCTTCGGACTGGACCTGCCGGTGGGGGCCACCCACGGGGACGGGGTGGTGGTGTTGCATGAAGGGGTGAAGATGCTGCAGATCCCGCTGTGGCGAAGCTATCTGGCCGGATGTATTCTTCTGGGCATCGCGCCGTGTACGGCCATGGTCCTGGTGTGGGGATATCTGTCCCGGGGCAATGACGGATTGACCCTGGTGATGGTGGCCATCAACTCGTTGACCATGCTGGTGCTGTACGGGGTGCTGGGCGGATTTCTGCTGGGCGTGGGCAAGCTGCCCATCCCCTGGCAGGCCCTGCTGCTGTCCGTGGGGATCTATGTGGCACTGCCCCTGGTGGCCGGATATTTTTCCAGAATCTGGATGATCAAGGCCAAAGGCGAAGCATGGTTCCAGGAAAAATTTTTAGGTATTCTGACACCGGTGACCATCACGGCCCTGCTGGTGACCCTGGTGCTGCTGTTCAGCTTCAAGGGGGATGTCATCACGGCCAATCCGCTGACCATCCTGTGGATCGCGGTTCCCCTGTTTATCCAGACCATCCTGATTTTTGCCATCGGTTATGCCGGGGCCGTGTTTTTCAAATTCAAGTATGCGGATGCAGCCCCGGCAGCCATGATCGGGGCCTCCAACCATTTTGAAGTGGCCATTGCCACCTCTGTCATGCTGTTCGGGCTGTCTTCGGGCGCGGCCCTGGCCACCGTGGTGGGGGTGCTGATCGAAGTGCCGGTGATGCTGATGCTGGTGGGGTTCTGCAAGAGAACGCAGCACTGGTTCAGCTGATGATGCCGGGAGTTGCTGTTATTACATGGTCTGAAACGGCCGGTATGTTATTCTTAAAAAAAGGCGGAAAACATGACAGATAAACAGGCTTTTCTCAAGGTGCTGATGCTGGATGCGGCCAGTGGGTTCTATCGTCTTAAACGGTATGAGGTGGGAGATTTTTTCGGGCCTGTGGACTTAGGGATCCACCTGAGCTACAAGCACAACAGCCTGACCATCGGTGGCGGCCTTTTTGCCGGCTCCATTTTCCCGGGATCGAACCGGCTGATATTCTGTGGCATATCTCCCTGCTGGCACGGGTTCTATGTGTCATCCATGGGCGGGGCCGCCCTGGTGTTCGACAACCTGGGGATCAATCAGCTGGTGATCCTGGGGAGGGCTGACCGACCATCCATGCTGTATCTCAACCGGAATCACGGGGAGGAGATCGAAGTGGAACTGGTGCCGGTATCACCCCAAAAGATCTGGGGTAAGGGCCGGGGCGGGGTCTATGGAGTGATGGAAGCAGCCATGACACGGTTTTCCGGCCGATTTGAGACCGATCCCAGGGTCCTGGCCACCGGACCGGCTGCCCGGTACACCGATTTCGGGGCCATTGCCTCGGCCCCGGTCCGCAAAGGAAAGCTGACCCCGGTGGATACCTGGGCCGGCCGGGGCGGTTTCGGGTCCAAGCTTTTCCAGGAACACGGTATTGTGGGAATTATCTACGGCGGCACCTTTGTGGATAAGGATTTTCGTGAACGCAACGTGGCGGATCAATGGTTCGAAGATAAATACAACCAGCACATGGCTGCCAAGGATATCGAGGCCACCACCAAATACCGGTATGATCCTGCTGTTGAAACCGGCGGCACATTTGGCGTGAACTATGCCACCATGTCCGGCAATATCCTGGCGTTTAACTACCGCACCCTTTACTGGAGTGACCGTCAGCGCAGAGAACTGCATCAGCGGTTCATTCTCGATCATTACCTGAAACAGTTCAACGAAGAAACGATCCAGAAAAAACAGCAGAAAACATGCGGCGAACCCTGTGCGGCCGTGTGCAAGAAAATGAACGGGTCTTTTAAGAAAGACTATGAACCATACCAGGCCATGGGGCCGTTGTGCGGCATTTTTGATCAGCGGGCAGCGGAAAAACTTGCCGGTCATGCCGATATGCTGGGGTTTGATGCAATCGCTGCAGGCGGGGTTTTGGCCTGGCTCATGGACTGCCTGGATGAGAAATTACTGGAGCCTGAGCATATCGGTGTGACCATGACACCGAAATGGAATTTTCAGGCGTTTGATGTGGTTGAAGATTCCATGCACAATGCGGAACTTGGAAAACGTCTGCTGGATGAAATGGTCCGGCCGGACGGAAAGATCCCTTTGAAAAAGGGGGCCAGAAAACTGGCCCGGGGCCTGGCCAGGGAAAAAGGCAAGCCTGTCATGGACCGTTTTGTCCACACGGCATTTGCCCGCCAGGGCTGGATGGTTCCCAATCAGTACTGGACCCCGGGGGTTCTGGCCCCCATGGCCATCATGGGCAAATACTATATGCACTATGGCAATAATTTCATATCACCCAGGGATCTGGGCAGGGAAAACGCCCGCCGCATGATTCAGGAACTGATGCTGGACAATCTCGGGTTGTGCCGGTTTCACCGGGCCTGGGCCGAAGACCTGATGCCCGATATCATGGAAAAAATCTACGGGTTGAAAGACCGGTTTCTTGAATCCATACGCTTGACCGCCGGCCGCATCACCAGCCGGAATGCTTCGGTGTTCTGGGAATCGGAACGGAATATCGACATGGTCCACACCTTCTTGAAAAACAAAAAAACGGTGGACAACATACAAGATCCGGACCTGGACCACTGGCTGGAACTGTTTGACAACGACAAACATCTGGCCGCGTTCGAATTCTGGTACGAGATGCACAAGGGAGCCCACGAAACCCTCAGGGAATTTCCGGTCTGATGGAGCGATGTTCAATCCTCTGGACCGGCTGGCCCCAAAAAACACTTTTTCTTAAAAGCATTGAACCGTGAGAACACATAACTGCAGCACCCGCAAATTGATCCCTGATTCCCGGAAAAATGAGACCGTTACCCTGATTGTGGTGATCATCACCCTGATCACCATGATAGTGGAAATCATTGCCGGCCTTATCAGCGGCTCCATGGCGCTTCTGTCCGACGGTATTCACATGGGCACCCATGCCCTGGCCTTGTTTATCACCCTTGCCGCATATATTTTTGCCAGAAAACAGATGGACAATCCGTCCTTTAGTTTTGGTACCGGAAAGGTCGGTGTGCTGGGCGGTTATACCAATGCCATTTTCCTTTTGGTAGCAGCGGCCGCCATGGCGTTCGAATCCATTGAACGCCTGATCAATCCGGTCCATATCCTGTTCAACCAGGCCATTGTCGTGGCGGTTATCGGTCTTGTCGTCAATATTGTTTCAGCAGTCATACTGGGCCACGGGGGATCGAACCACAGCCACGATCACGACTATCTTCAAACTCACGATGATCAATCAGATCCCACCTGCAAGCAACACAGTCATGAGGACCACAATCTCAAGGCAGCCTACCTCCATGTCATTACAGATGCCCTGACCAGTGTCCTGGCCATCATTGCCCTGATGGCAGCCAAATTTTTCGGACTGGCCTGGGCAGATCCCCTGGTCGGGATACTGGGAGCCATTGTGGTGGCAAGATGGGCCATCGGTCTTTTGAAGCAGACCAGCAGCGTTCTTCTGGACAAATCAGACACGTCTGAGACGGTCTTCCGGCTGCGGGAACTGATCGAATCCGACACCACAACCATTGAAGACCTGCATCTCTGGCAGATTTCGGAAAACGAACGATCCCTGATATTGAGCCTGACCTCCTCAGAGGATAAAGGCCCGTCCTTTTACCACGATCTTGTGAAAAAAGTGGGCAATTTTGAACACATCACCGTTGAAATTCATAAACAGCCAAATATCAGATTATGAACGCTGTGCCAGAGCTGCCGCCTGTCCTGCCGGTACCCGGCCATTGATCACCTGCTTTTCCGCAATTTCAGGCCGGGTGACCGATAAAAACGTACCGCAGCACCGGGACATGAAAGGCCAGTAAACCGATTCGGCCCCCATGGCGGCCATGGTTTTTTCAATCAGGCCGTGGTAGCCAGGGAACATCCGGGAAAATAGCTCAAATGGGTCTGGGAAAAAAGTGTCATGGTCTTACCTGCCTGTCTGCTTCTGTTTGAATATATTGCGGATGGCTTGCCTGTCTTTGACCCTGGAGGGCATCAGGTCCAGTTTGCGGCGGGACATCATTTAAAACCCCAGGTCGATATCGGAAAACAGGTCTTTGCTGGCCAGTTTTTACCGCATCATGATCTCCAGCTTGTGGGTCCGGCCGTACCGGGCAATGGAGTCGATGACCGCATTGTGAAAGGAAAGGATTGCGGGTTCGGCCGCTGGAATTTTTTCCCGGATGGCCATCTGCCGCAGCCCGTCCATGACCGTCGGCACATCCACCCCGTTGGGGCATTCCATGGCGCAGGTGTTGTACCCCACACACCGACAGTCAGATGGTGGAGCAGGACAACGCTTTTTCCTTGAGCCCTAACTGGATCATCCGGATGATCTTGTTGGGCATGTAATCCATGTCTTCTCTGAAAGGGCATCCCCCACTGCATGTCAGGCAGTGCCAGCACCGGCTTACATGGGAATGGCTCAGGTTCTCCACCTGATCGATAAAGTCCCGGGTGGAATGGTTCTTCAGTTCAATGGGCTGCATTGGTTTCTCCTGAAGTCGTTTTCGCTCGTCATGTTCAGGGTCTCAGTTTATCGGTGTCGTGTAACCCCATGATTATTTGTACCACAATGTGTCAGTAGGGTTTACGGTGAATTTTGTGAAAAAACAATCATTTTTTTCCAGGCAGTTCCGTACAGTCGGCCGAAGTCAATGGGGTCCGAATAGTTGCTTTTCTTAAGTGTTACTTTGTGGTACCATTTCGGTTAAAAAGACAGCTTTGGAACGAGGAGAAACATATGAATACCATTCCCGGGGAGCTGCCCAAAGACTTGCCTTTTCCCGAACCGCCGGGGTTTTCAACCCCCCGGGAAAAAAAGGCCTACAAAGAGAAAATCAAGGAAAACCTGGCGAAAGAAAATGCCGTGTTGATCGCCCATTATTATACAGACAACGAGGTCCAGTCCCTGGCCGAGGAAACCGGCGGCTTTGTCGGAGATTCCCTTGAAATGGCCCGTTTCGGCAGAGATCATAAAGCCGATACCGTTGTGGTGGCCGGGGTCCGGTTCATGGGAGAGACAGCGAAAATTCTCACGCCGAACAAGCGGGTGCTGATGCCCACGCTGGAGGCCGTCTGTTCATTGGATATCAGTTGTCCTGAAAAAGAGTTCAACGCGTTTTGTGATGCCCATCCGGAGAGGACCATCGTGGTTTATGCCAACACATCGGCAGCGGTCAAGGCCCGGTCAGACTGGGTGGTGACTTCGAGCATCGCCGTCCGGGTGGTGGGGTATCTCGCCCAGGAAGGGGAAAAGATTATCTGGGCGCCGGACCATCACCTGGGGCGCTATGTTCAGAGAGAAACCGGTGCGGATATGATATCATGGCAGGGAAACTGCTTGGTCCATGATGAATTCAAGCACGAGGAACTAATGGGATTGCGAAAAAAATATCCGGACGCCCGGGTCCTGGTCCATCCGGAATCACCCGAGCCGGTCATCGATCTGGCTGATTTTGTCGGCTCCACTTCCCAGATCATCAATGCCTGCAGGCAATCGGGCAAGCAGCGCTTTATCGTTGCAACGGACAAGGGTATTTTTTTTAAAATGCAGCAGGCAGTCCCGGACAAGGAACTGATCATTGCCCCCACCTCCAGCGAGAGCGCGACGTGCAGAAGCTGTGCCCGGTGTCCCTGGATGCAGCTCAATGACTTGAAACGTCTGTCCCGGGTGTTTGATGTGATCGGTAATGAGGTATCTGTGGCTCCTAACATCATCCAAAATGCTTTGATTCCGTTGAGCCGGATGTTTCAATTCATGAAGACCTGATATGTTTTTTGAGGTTGTTTCCCCATTCCCTGATATCTTGCAGCATCTCAAGGGGATGAAAGACCGGAGCAAAAAGGGTGTGCTGCAATTGCAGGCGGCAGCTCAAGCAATCGGTGATAAGGGTTCTGCCGGATTCCATGGATAATTTGTCAAGAACCGGCCGGCCAATGGCAAGGGAATGGTCATGAAAGTTTTTTTTATAGCCTAAGTGACCGCCCATGCCGCAGCATTGCATATCCGAACCCACCTGTTTGATATCTGCACCGGGCAGCGAGCTGATCAACTGGTAATAGGGCTGCCCCATGCCTTGTTCCCGCTGGTGGCAGGGAGCAAAATAGGCCAGAGGCTGTACCGGAACCCGCAAGGCCACAGCCGCTTTTCCGCTGTTCTGAAGTGACAGCAGATACTCCCCCATATCTTTGACTTTCAATGACAGATCAATGCGCTGTAATGGATCGATACCGGAAAAATACCCTTTGTCCTTCAGTATGTTTTGATAAATACTTTTGGGAACAGTGGTGAATGTCTGATCTTTGGATCCGGAAGGCACTTTCATGACCGTTGCATCGGTCCCTGACTGCTGCTGAAACGCATCTGAATAATACGCAGTTTCCACAAGCAGGTTTTTGAAAAAATACCCGCAGGTGGGACAGGAGCAGACAATGTCGTATCCCTCTTGAACACAGGCACCAAGGTTTTCCAGGTTGGCCAGGATCCGTTTTTCAGCCGTCTTTTGGTTTCCCTCCATGATCAGGGGCATGCTGCAGCAGTCCTGGGAAGGAACAAACACCTGGATCCCGTTTTGTTCCAGCATGCCCACCGCGGCTTTGGCCACATCGGGAAACAGATAGCCGGCACTGCATCCGGCAAAATAGGCAACCCTGGGCACGTCCTTTTCCGAGCGTTTTTCCGGTGCGCTTAACCCCCTTTTTTGGGCCCAGGCAAAAAAGCTTTCTTTCGAAAACACGGGCAAAGACCTTTGCGGATGGATATCCAGGGCTTTTTTTGTCAGTGTTGTGACAGGGCCCAGCCGGTTCAGGGGATTGATCACAGCGGAAAACGCCGTTCCCCACTGGCCGGCCTGCCGGGCATCCGACAAAAGCCTTGCGGACAGCGGCGGTTTTTTCTCTTCAGCTCTGGCAGCCTTGGCTTTGAGCACCAGCATCCGGATATCCTGGCACGGGCACAGCCCGCATAGGGTACACAGGTCCACCAGGGATGCCAGGGCCTTTTCATCCGGGGGCGTGCCGGTTTCTTCTGCCAGGTCGTGGAGGCGGTACATTTCAGGAAAAAACAGGCAGTCCTCTTCCATGTGTTCCCGGCATACTTCGCATCCGGACCGGCCGGCGCATTTTTTAAAGATTCCCAGTACCAGGGATGTAAATGATTCACCCATTGCCGTGTGATGTGTTCTTTAGTGATTTTTCCACTTATTTATATCAGTTGCCGGGAGGTATTTTTGACAAACACCAGTCGGGCCAGACCCAGTGACAGGATCAAAAACGATATATCACGCACCAGGGTCAATAAAGTGATGGGATTTTCACCCGGAGCCGCGGAAAAACACCCGCAACTGATATCCAGGCCCCGGGCCAGGTTGAAGAGTGTCAGTCCCACAAACAGGGTCATCAGCCCTGTTGCCAGGGCCGATGCCCCGGCCATCCACCGGTTGATCAGCAGGCAAAAGCCCAGGATCAGTTCCAGCCAGGGCAGTATCAGGGCGGTCAGGTTCACAAGATACCCGGGCAGCACCTGGTAGTTGTAGACTGCCTCGGCAAAAAGGTCCGGATGGATGATTTTGTCGATGCTCGCATAGATGAACACCCCGGCCATGGCCAGCCGGGTGAAATGATACCCTATGGTGAGTATGACATCATGAGATAGTTTTTTTTGCGGCATAGGGCCTCCGAAAGATCAGGATGATTGGGTGGTAACGGGCAAATCGTGTTCCTTCCACAGGGTCCAGCCGTTGACCAGTACCTTGACCCGGGTGAACCCTAAGTCTTTGAGAAGCATTGCCAGGTCATGGCTCAACGGACAGGCTTCCCCGTCGCAGTAGGTGATGGTCATGGCTTCCGGGTCCAGGGTCATAATGACGGTTTCAAAATAATTGTCCACCTCATGCCAGGGCAGGTTGACGGCGCCTTGGATGTGTCCCTGGTCATATTCGACCTGAGTTCGGGCATCCAGGAAGACGGCCGCGTCTTTTTCGAACAGCGCGGCTGCTTCGGACAAAGGAATGGCCATTGTGTCACCATTTTCTGTGGCCAGTTTATCCGCCATGGACCAGGTTTCCACAAAAGGGATCCCGTCCGGCCGGATAAGGTTGACGGCCGCGCCGATGGCCACGGATATCAACAGGATGAAAACCGTCTGGCGGACAGTGTTGGTGAAATGGTTTCCAGTCCGTAAAGATACTGTCATTGGTATCGGCTCCCTGGCTTACAATTCAAGGTTGAACCGGCCCATATATTCGGTCAGGTGCCGGTGCTGTTCCTCATTAAGGGGAGGGCAGTCGTCAGGCCCTTTGGCCCCTTCCGCCACTTTGGCGGCAAACACCAGGCAGGTGGGCTGGCCGCATTCTTTGCAGTTGGTTTTCGGCAGGCGCTTGAGAATTTCCATGATCCCTGGACGGGGCATCCCGGTGTAGCAGGGCGCTATCTCCTCTTTTTTTTCCCAGGCCGCATTGATCTCATTTTTGAGCCATGCCACGATTTTTTCCGCTTCTGCTTCATCTTTCAGGGCGTTCACTGCAATTTTATCGCCGTGAACCGTGATCAGCTTGCCATGGGTTTTAAAGGTGACGGCCGGGGGATCGTTCAGGTACTCGAATCCCCCGAGCACGGCATTCAGATAGGGAAGGGCCTGCGTCACATCCTGGTCCAGATGGGCAAAACAGTGCACGCCCTGTGCATCTGCCTGGCATTTGGATTTGAATATTTCCAGAGAATAGGTCTTCAACAGCATGTCATACCTCCTTATACCGCCTGCAGAGCCGGGAAAAAAGGATTGGCAATGAAATACAGGCCCAGCAGCATGATGGTGGCACCGGCCAGTTTTCTGAACCACATGCCGGCCCCGCTCCAGGTGCTGCTTTCCAGCAGTTTTTTCACCAGGGCCGTGAAACTGCCGGCAATGACGATGGGCAGACAGTGGCCGATGCCGAACAGGACAATGAGAATGATACCGGTCATCACTTTTTCCTGGATGGTGATCAGCGCCAGAATAGGGGCGATGAACCCGAAGGTGCAGGAACCGGACAATACCCCGTAGGCCAGCCCCAGCACAAAGGCCCCGGTCATGCCTTTGAGTTTCAGGCGGTGCATAGGACCCCCGGACAACGAACATTTTTCAACCCCGAGCATGCCCAGGGCCACCCATACCAGAACGGCGCCCACCAGAATCTGCCAGTAGTTTCCCACATCCCCCAGCATCCGGCCCAAAAGGGCGCAGATGATGCCGATGAACGCAATGGTGATAAACAGGCCGAAGGTGAACAGCGCGGAATAGATCCCTGCCTGGCGGGGGTGGACCATTTTTTCCTGGCCCCCCACGTATCCGACGATCAGCGGGATGGAGGCCAGGTGGCAGGGGCTGAACAGCACGCTGATCATGCCCCACAAAAAGGATCCCACCGCGGCGATCATGATGCCGCCGGTCATCCACTGGTTCACGGTCAGAAAAACAGAATCAAGCATCATCGTGTTCCTTGTCTTTTCGGTCTAAAGCGCTGGTTTTTCAACGCCCATGCGGGTCAACTGTTCCACAATGGCGGCTTCACTCATGAATCCCTGGTGGCGGTAAACCTCCTTGCCGTCAGGATCAAAGAAAACCTGGGTGGGAATGGCCCTGATCCCGAACCGGGGGGCCTGGTCCCGGTGCTTCCACACATCGATGAACGCGATCACGGCCCGGTCCCGGTAGGCAGCTTCCAGTTTTTCCAGGATCGGGGCCATCATCTTGCAGGGCACACATTCCGTGGCTCCCAGGTCGATCATGGTGACCATACCCTTTACCGGCAGATCATTGAAATCATAAGGGACACCGGATTCAGCCGTGTCGCTGACACGATCCCCGGTGGAGTTGTCTTTAAACTGGAGATTATAAAGGGTGGCTGCGGCAACAATGACGATGACGATATACACGAGGATTCGGATCTGTTTCACTGGGCAACCCCCATTTTTTTCAGCTGTGTCATCACCGCTTCTTCCGGATAAAATCCCGTGTGCCGGAACACCTCCTGTCCATCGGCATCGAAAAACGCCTGGACCGGGATGGATTGGATCCCGTAACGGCCGGCCAGTACCTGATTTTCACTTACATGAAGAAACACGATGTTCAGGGTGTCGGGAAATTTTTTCTTCAGCTTGTCCAGAATGGGCTGCATCATATCACAAGGAACGCACCCGGTGGCACCGAATTCCACCATGGTGGGTTTTCCGGACAGCCTGGCCTTGTCCACCGGGTTATCGGTCATCCGTTTGTACTGGGCCTCCATCCATGTGTCATCGATGCGGATCTGGTGGCGGTTGCCCAGATCATGAATATGGGTCCGGACCGCGGTCTGCCGCTTGTGTTCCACCAGAAACTGTTTGATGCTCTCAGACACCTGATCAAAGGGCATGCCCCCGACCATCACTTTGTTTTCATCATAAAAGTTTTTTGCCTCCTGGTCGGATACGGTCGTATCCCCTATTATGGACTCCAGAAATGCGGCAATCTGCTCCTGGGTCACGGCGTTGCCGTCTGCCATGCCGCTTTTTTTCACCTCATCCTCCAGAATCAGGGTGAGGATCTCCTGTTCCGCCAGAAAGATCAGGTTGTTTTCCAGCTGATCCTTCAATCGGGGGTCATGCTGATCCAGGGCCTGGATCATCTGGGTCTGTGTCAGGACGATGCCGGTGTCGGTTTGCAGAATCCGGTCATCGTCCAAAGAGGTGAGGGTCGCAGTTTTGATAAACCGGTCCGACAGCAGGGGATAAAGATCCTGCACCGTTTTTGCGTGGGCGGTCCGGGGTAATGCCGAAAAAACTGCCAGTCCTATGAGCAAGACGGTCAGTGCGGTGAGGGTCCCTTGTTTCATATATTCCATAAAGATGGTTCGGGTCATCAGGGGCATTTCCTTATTGTGCTTGCGTGTTTTTATCGTCATCCGCAGCATCCAGGCTATTGGGTCAGCCAGGATTTGACATCCTCTTTTTTGGGGATTTTGCCCACGCATTTGACATCTCCGTCAATGACCACGGCCGGGGTGCCGAAAACACCGTATCCGGCGATCTCCATGACACCGGTCACCTTTTCCACAGTGGCCTCCACCCCGGTTTCGGACACGGCTTCGGCCACGATTTTGCCGGTTTGTTCGCATTTGGGGCATCCAGGGCCCAGTATTTTGATTTCCATGATGCAACTCCTTTAAAAGATGATGTTTTTGGGTTTTACATTATACGAAAAACGTTCCATAAATCATACCGGCGATGGTGGACATCACAACGATGATGGCACAGAACACAGCCGTCTTTTTCACGCCCATGACCCCGCCGATCACCAGCATGTTGGGCAGAGACAGGGCAGGGCCTGCCAGCAGCAGGGCCAGAGCAGGTCCCTTGCCCATGCCGGCGCCCAGAAGGCCCTGAAGAATCGGGACTTCGGTAAGGGTGGCAAAGTACATGAACGCCCCGGCCACTGAGGCGAACAGGTTGGCCCACACCGAATTGCCTCCCAGCAGGGTCTGGATATACTGCTCGGGGATCAATGCAGAGTGTCCGGGCCGGCCCAGGAGAAATCCCGCCACAATCACACCGCCGAACAGCAGCGGAAAGATTTGTTTCATGAATCCCCAGGTGGAGTCGATCCAGGACACGCACTCATCCTTGGTGAACCAGGCCTTGAGCATCCAACCCAGAGCGATCAGCAGAATAACGGTGATATACCATTTGGCGGCAAAGATGGCCGGCCAGAGACCAGTGGCATCCGGGGCCGGTTTGGCGAATGCGGCAAAAACAAGGATCAGCACCATGGTCAGAATATAGAGGCCGTCCTGAAAAAGGGTCCGGCCCGTGTCATCTTCATCCGGCACATGGATCTGTCCCCCGGTTCTGGCCATATCGTCTTTTCTGAATATCACCGACATCAACAAGCCCGTGATGACCGCAAAAACAACCGCACCAATGGCCCGGGCAAGGCCCAGCTGCCATCCCAGGATCTTGGCGGTCATGGAGATGGCCAGGACATTGATGGCCGGACCGGAGTATAAAAATGCCGTAGCCGGGCCGATGCCCGCCCCCCGGGTGTAGATGCCGGCAAACAGGGGCAGCACCGTGCAGGAGCAGACCGCCAGGATGGTGCCGGACACTGATGCTACGGAATAGGACAGTATTTTATTGGCCTGAATGCCGAAATATTTGAGCACCGATGCCTGGGATACGAACACGGCAATGGCCCCGGCGATGAAAAACGCCGGGATCAGGCAGGTCAGGACATGTTCCCTGGCATATTCCTGGAGCATCATGAATGCTTCCAGCCCGGACTGCCGGATCACCGGATCGGCCCAGGGGATGAAATAGGCCATAAGAAACAAACCCACAAGAATGAGCAGTTTGGTTTTTTCTTTCATTATGGGAAACTCCTTGGAGAAACAATCAGTTACGGTTCAAGATAATATTACGGTCAATGGCAGGCAGCAGCCGGACCAGCTCCCGAATGTCGCAATCATCCTCCAGCCAGTGGTGAAGATGGCTGATCAGGCTGGCGGCAAACGGGCTCTGGGTGCCGTCCGCCAATTTGTAGTTCACCCAGAGCCCGTTTTTCTGATAGGTGATCAGACCGGCATCCTCAAGGATTTTGAGGTGTTTGCTGGTGGTGGACTGGGCTTTGTCCAGGGCGGTCTGGATTTCACACACACACATAGTTTTGTGCTGAAGCATTTTCATGATTTTCACCCGGGCCGGATCAGACAAGGCTTTCATCACTTTGATAAACTCTTTCATTGTATGCGCCCCCATAAATCGTTAAAACGGAATATATAGCTACATAAACCGGTTGTCAACCTCCGGAATAAAAAATTGCAACGCATCCAAAAGAAAACAGCAGGCAATGTGCCTGCTGTTTAAAAATCTAATGGTGTCCATATCTGCCCTTAGGGCTGGATATATCCGGCCACCCGGATTTTGATGGTTCTTTGGGGATCCAGGTCGGTTTCCAGCTCGATGATGTCAAAGTACCGGCCGGCCATGCTTTTCTGATTGTTGACCGTCAACAGGAAATAACTGTCCGGCGGGGTTCCCTGTTTTTCGATGGTGAAGGCGATATCCCTCCCGTTTCTGGCTGTTGCGCTTACAATGTTGAAATCGGGAAACGCCGCCGGGACGATCTTCATCTCCGCGGAAATGGTGTCACCGGGTTTGCCCCGCAGACTGATCATTTGCGGTGTGAGGCGGGCCACCAGCCCGACCTCTCCGGACAGGGACACCGTCACGACCTTTTTGTCGGGGTCGTTGGTATGGATTTTCACCACTTCCTTGACCATCCGGCCGCCATATCCCTGTGTATTAAATGTTGTTTTTATTTTTCCTTCTTCCTCCGGAAGAATCAGCCGGTCACTGGTGGCTGCGGTGCACCCTCAACCCGTTTGAATCTTGAGGATCTCCAATGGCGCGGTTCCGGTATTGCGGATGGTGAACTCATGGGTGATCACATCCCCCTCGATGGCCGGAGCGAATTGAAAGCCAGGTTCCACGATGTCGATTCTGGCGGTGCTCTGGGTGGACGTGGATGTATCTGCGGACAACGGCGGGTGGCACAACAATACCAGCATCAGGGTGAAAAGCCATTTTTTCATTTAATACTCCTTTGGAATGGCGCAGAGGTTATTATTGAATATATATCATAAAAAAGGAATATATAGATTTGTGAAACCAGGGTCAACCCATTTCTGTTCAGGTCTCGGAGTGTCATTATTGATAATCGCTGCCATCAGCGGCGTGTGCCGGGGGCCTGCGTGTCATGATGATATCAGACAAAAAATTGACGAATTTTGTTTTGTGTGATATACTATATTGTTTCTAAAATAGAACAGGCAGGTGCCTTTTTTGAACAATCTGATGAAACATTTGTCAAATTATCTCAAGAATTCTCAATAAGGAATCTTTAACAATGGGTTGCGATTCACAAGCCGGACAAATGGCTGGCGGTCGAATTTCTGTAAAAAATTTGACGTGGATTGTTTTATGGCTCTTGCCACTATCATGGATACATGTGGTTTGTGCAGGTGCAATTGCATCAAATGCCGATGAAAAGCCGTTCTCCCACGATACTGTGGTGGAGATGGCTGCGCAGCTCTCCCGGGCGCCTTTTGCTGAACCGCAAAAAATCCCTGAAGCCTTGACGGAAATCGACTACTCCACTTACCGCAGGATCAATTTTCAAAAAGACGCGGCGGTCTGGGGAGGCACCCCCACGCCGTTCTCCATTCAACTGTTTGCGCCCGGGTTTCTCTACAAAGCGTTGATTGATATTGGCGTCGTTGAGAATGGCCAGCCAATTCCGGTGGCGCTGTCTGAATCATCATTCAATGTGCCGGATGAATCATTAGGCAGGCTTCTGGCGGAAATCGGCAAATACGCCGGGTTTCGTCTGCATTACCCCATTAACCGCCCGGACTATGATGATGAGTTTGTCGTTTTTCAGGGGGCCAGTTATTTCCGGGGGGTATCCAAAGGGCAGGTGTACGGGTTGTCCGCACGCGGGCTTGCCATCGATGTGGCAGGGCCGAAAGGCGAGGAATTTCCTCTGTTCAAGCGTTTCTGGATTGAACGGCCGTCAAAGCATCAGGACGCGATTGTCGTCCATGCGTTGCTCGACAGTAAACGCGTCACTGGGGCGTACCGGTTTGGTATCTACCCCGGGGCCCCCACCTGGATGGATGTCGATGTCATCCTTTTCCCGAGGCAGGATGTGGAGCATGTCGGTCTGGCACCGTTGACCTCGATGTTTATGCACGGCGGAATAGACCGGTCCAATATCCCGGATTACCGCCCTGCCGTGCATGATTCTGAAGGCCTGCTCATGGAAAACGGCAATGAAGAAAAAATCTGGCGGCCGCTCAATAATCCCCGGAACTTGCAGGTGAGCGCATTCATGGGAGAGAACCCGAAAGGATTTGGTCTGATTCAGCGGCACCGTCAGTTTGAGTATTATCAGGACCTGGAAGCAAAATATCATCTTCGGCCGTCGGCCTGGATCGAGCCGCAGGGTGACTGGGGCAGGGGCCATGTGGCCCTGTTTGAGATTCCGTCGGATTCCGAGGCCAATGACAATATCGTGGCCTTTTGGAAACCGGAACAAGGCCTGAAAAAAGACCAGCCGTATGCGTACTCATACCGGCTTTCCTGGCCGGACACCATGCCGAAAAAAATGGGAAAATTGCGCGTGGTCCGCACGGCGGGCGGCCAGAAGCTGTTTGCTGATAAAAAAAATGAGATCGTCATCGATTACAGCCCGTTGAAAGCGGATGAAATCGACGGTATCGACATCGATGCATGGATCAGTGCGGGCGCTGTTTTAGAGTCACGCATTGAACCCAATCCCCATATCGGCGGTGCACGGGTGTTTATCACATTTGATCTCCAAAACGCCGATGTGGCGGAACTGCGGGTACAACTCAGGAAAAACGGGCAACCGATCGGTATGACCTGGCTTTACCGGCTGATCTCCCAGGAGTGGCCGTCATGAATCGGAACGTAACGGATAGAAACCATGGCATCCCCGCCTTGCCTGGGGAATCTCCTGTTTTCATGCCCCGCCGCAGGGTTTCTGAAAAAGGGGTTAAAATCCAAAGCAGCACGCAGACCTTTTTCCAAAGCGTTTCCACGCTATTTTCCCGGCTCTTTGTGCTGGGTGTCACGGGGATCCTGTCGGTTTACGGTATCAGGGAAATGGTCGGGGTTCTGACCACCAACACCGTCACCGCCTTGCAGTGGGTGTTTCTGATTCTGTTCAGCATCAATTTCATCTGGATCGCCTTTGCGTTTTCACAGGCGTTGCTGGGCTTTCTGGTTCTTCTCAAGCCGCGTCTGTTCAAACAACGTGAAATGGAGCCCCCCTTTAAAACCGCGATCCTGGTGCCGGTTTACAATGAAGATCCGGTTCGCGTCCGGGCCGCGATCGAGGCCATGCGGTCCGATCTGCTGGCCAAAGCCCCGGGCAGGTATGCGTTCTTTATCCTCAGCGACACCAACCGGGCCGATGCCTGGATTGCTGAGGAACAGACTTTCATGGATCTGGTGGATACCAACGAACAGGGATGCCCGGTTTATTACCGCCGCCGCCATCAGAACAAAGAACGCAAGGCCGGCAATATCGGCGACTGGGTCCAACGCTGGGGCAGTGATTACGGGGCCATGATCGTGCTGGATGCCGACAGCATCATGAGTGCGGATTCCGTGGTGACACTGTCCCGCCGTCTGGCGGCAGCACCGGGGGTGGGGCTGATTCAGACCCTGCCGACCATTGTGTTTGCCGATACCCTTTACGGCCGGCTGCAGCAGTTTGCCAATCACTGCTTCGGCCCGGTCTATGCGGCGGGGTTGTCCTGCTGGCATGGGGTATCATCCAATTTCTGGGGACATAACGCCATCATCCGCACACAGGCGTTTGCCCAATCCTGCCACCTGCCGATTCTGTCCGGCAATCCCCCGTTTGGCGGCCATGTGTTAAGTCACGATTTCATTGAAGCGGCCCTGCTTCGCCGTGCCGGCTGGGGAGTGCGGTTTGATACCGATATCCCGGCGTCATTTGAACAGGCACCGCCGTCTCTCATCGATGTGCAGGTCCGAGACCGCAGATGGTGCCAGGGCAATTTGCAGCATACCCGTTTTCTGTTTGCAAAAGGGTTTGTACTGCCCACCCGGCTGCATCTGTTTTCAGGGATCATGTCCTACCTGAGCGCTGTTTTCTGGTTGTCGCTGATTCTTGTGGGGCTTGCCATTGCCGTTCAGGCGGCGTTTGTCCGTCCGGAATATTTTGCCAATCCCTCCCTGTTTCCCACCTGGCCGGTGTTTGATTCGGAACGGGCATTGCGGTTGTTTGTCGTGTCAATGGCCATTGTGCTGGCGCCGAAAGTGTTTGGCTGGTTTGCCGCCATGGTTCGTGTTCGCCAGTGCCTGCGCTTTGGCGGGCCGCTCCTGTTAACCCTCAGCACGTTGCTGGAAATGGTGGTGTCAGGGTTATACGCCCCGATTCTCATGGTATCCCAGTTCGGCGTGGTTTTTTCCATATTGAGGGGGAAAGATAGCGGTTGGCTGCCCCAGTCGCGGGAGGACGGGGCTTTGGGCTGGAAACCGGTGGCGCGCCACCATGCCGGTCACACGCTTTTTGGTGCAGCCCTTGCCGTCATCTCGCTGCTGCTGA
Source organism: Desulfotignum sp. (assembly GCA_011389835.1). Taxonomy (GTDB): domain Bacteria; phylum Desulfobacterota; class Desulfobacteria; order Desulfobacterales; family Desulfobacteraceae; genus Desulfotignum. Next base: position 18,286 of record JAABTO010000023.1, read on the forward strand.
GCAAAGCGCTCTTTTTCTGGCTGCTGCCAATTTCAGCCGGGTTGATCCTGTCTATCCCCCTGTCATGGCTGAGTGGTGGGACCCGGCGGACAAAATGGCTTAAAATGACCGGATTGCTGCGGGCTCCGCAAGAAAAAGACCCGGTGCAGATTCTGGTTCAATTAAAACAGAAACTGGCTGAGATGCCGAAACCGCTGAAAACAGGCGTTTTAACCCGCCTGATTAATGATCCCCACCTGTTAGAATGGCATCTGTCACAGCTGCCGGATACCCAAGGGGAGAAACAGACCTTTGACCCTTCCAGAATAATCGCCGAATGGAAACTGCATCACGCAGATAGCATCAGGCACCTGGAATCATGGCTGGAACCGGCGGAAGCGCTGGCCCTGTTACGTCACCCCGATTGCCTGACCCGGTTGCCAGGAATCGGTGTCACTGCCGCTGGCAGGACCAGTTTTCCCGATGCCGGCCGCAGCCCCCTTGAGCGGGAAGATCTGTCTGCAGGTGCGGTTGGCGGCAGGCGGCCCGGCCGCAATCCCCATACCGGCAGGCTGCCCCGGGACACCTGGGATACGTTTTCACAGCAAATATTATAATGCGCCGCAACGGGATACTCGGCGTTTTCTCCGGATCTTCCCGGATGTGTCCCAACCGGCAAGACCCGGGATGAGGTTGAGTCGGCCATGCGGGATGCAATTCAATTCCATCTTGACGGCATGCGTCAGGATGGAGAAAGAATCCCTGTATCACATTCCTGCTCGACCTATTGTGAAGTCCCTGCATAAACAGGAGCTTGGCCGGTGTTTTCAAGCCGATCCCGGAGATGCCTCACCGAAACGGGCTATTGGAACTCTCTATCGATATATGGATCAAAAGCCATATAAATAGCCCTATTTTAAAATTGACATATTTTCTTTTCCAGCCTAATATAAAACAATGAACAAACGATCTGATTTTGATTGGGATGTCAATAAAGACAAGCTTAATCAAGAGAAGCATGGTGTTTTTTTTGCGTTGGCGCAACTTGCGTTTCTGGATACTGACCGTGTTATCCTCGAAGATCTTGAGCACAGCGTTGAAGAAAAACGCTATTAATGTCTTGGCAGGGTCTCTGACGGAATAATGACTGTTTGGTTTACATACCGAAAGGGCAAAATCAGAATTTTTGGCGCCGGATATTGGCGGAAAGGAAAAAGAATATATGAAAGGGAAAATCAAATATACGGATGAGCCCATGGGAAAGGTCAAGGTTATACCCGATTTTCTCCCATCCCCGGAAGAACTCGCACTGAAAGATGAGACCGTAAAAGTTACAATTGCGTTAAGCAAAACAAGTGTCGATTTTTTTAAAAAAGAGGCCAAAAAGTATAACACGCAATATCAGAAAATGATTCGCAGACTTTTGGATGAATATGCAACCCATCAGTGACAGCCGATCCGTAAAGGGTCATCATCAGACCGCAAAAAGCAGCGGCTTTTGATGCCCGCCGGAACAGCCGCTATTCCCCGATGATCTTTACCAGGACCCGTTTTTTCCTTCTGCCGTCAAACTCCCCGTAGAAAATCCGTTCCCAGGTGCCGAAATCCAGTTTTCCGTCTGTGACGGCGATCACGCTTTCCCGGCCCATGATCTGCCGCTTCATGTGGGCATCGGCATTGTCTTCCCCCACATTGTGCCGGTAGCCGGACACCGGTTCATGGGGGGCCAGTTTCTCCAGCCACAGGTCATAGTCATGGTGCAGTCCGGGCTCGTCATCGTTGATGAACACCGAGGCGGTGATGTGCATGGCGTTCACAAGGACCAGTCCTTCTTTGATCCCGCTTTCATTGATGCACTGCTGTACATCCGGTGTGATATTGATGAACGCCCGCCGGGACGGGACATTGAACCACAGTTCTTTTCGAAAGGTTTTCATGATATCCTTTTAAATGGTTGAGGGTCGCAATGCATCGGGTACAAAATATAAATCACCGGTAACATAAATTCAAGCTTTGATCCGTCAGGGATCAGCGTTTTCCTGACATTTCGGGCTATAGCGATTGACAATTTTTCAGCCGGTTGATATTGCGTAATCGCAAAAGTCAAACAGGTCAAGATCATGAGAACTGAAAAACGATATACTGACTATAACAGCTACCTGAGGAATCTTTTCGGCGAGCGGGTTCAGAAAATCGCCGTAGATGCCGGTTTGACCTGCCCCAATCGGGACGGAAGCCTGTCGAACAAAGGCTGTATCTACTGTAATGCCAAAGGGTCCGGTACCGGGGCCTTTGGCAGGGGTATGGGTATTGGGGAGCAGATCGAGGCCGGCAAGATTCCCATGATGAAAAAATACAAGGCCAGGAAATTTCTGGCTTATTTTCAGTCGTTTACCAATACCTACACCTCGGTTGAAACCATGCGGGAGATGTATGATGCCGCATTTTCCTGCGAGGGGGTGGTGGGCATGGCCGTGGGCACCCGGCCGGACTGTGTGGATGAACCGAAGCTGGACCTGATCGGGTCCTATGCGCAAAAGTATCTGGTGTGGCTGGAATACGGGCTTCAGTCGGTTCATGACACCACCCTGGCGGTTATCAACCGGGGGCACACGCTGAAAGATTTTGAAGACGCCGTGGCCATGACCCGGGGAAGGGGCATCCGGATCTGCGCCCATGTGATCCTGGGGCTGCCCGGAGAAACCCGGGACATGATGCTGGACACGGCCCGTTATCTGGCCGGATCCGGTATTCACGGGGTCAAGATCCACCTGCTGTATGTGATTAAAGACACGCCGCTGGACCGCCTGTTTCTGGCGGGAGATTATCAGCCCATGACACAGCCGGAATATGTGGAAACCGTGTGTGATTTCCTGGAGCTGTTGCCCGAACAGATGGTGATTCAGCGGATCACAGGGGATCCCCATGGCAGTGAGCTGCGGGCCCCGGCATGGGCCGGCCGGTACCGGGAAACCTTCAACCTGATCCAGCAGACCCTGGAACGGCGGGATACTTTTCAGGGGAAAAAATATCAGTCGGAAAGCCCGGCCTGAAAACCCGGTTTGCGGCCGGACGGATCACTGGACAAAGGCGTGAAATCCACGGGATGCGAATTCCGTAAAACCGGCCGGGGTTTTCTGAATGATCAGGCATTCCGCATTTTCCAGGGATTCTACCAGCGCCAGGCTGTCCTCGGGGTCCATCACCACAAAGGCCGTGGCCAGGGCATCGGCAACCGTGCAGGTGTCGGCGATGACCGACGCGCTGACCACCAGGTTGTCCACGGGATATCCGGTTCTCGGATCGATGATATGGGAATAGATCTTTCCCTGAAACTCAAAATAATTGCGGTAATCCCCGCTGGTGGCAATGGCCCGGTTTTCCAGATGCACCACCTTGTAAAGGCCGGCATCGGACCCGGTTTTCAACGGATGGGTAATGCCCACGGACCAGGGTTTTTTATGGCGGTTCATTCCTGAGCCGTACAACTCGCCCCCGATCTCCACCAGAAAATCGTCAATCCCGGCCCGGGTCAGGACCCCGGCAATGGCATCCACGCCGTATCCCTTGGCAATGGAGCCTAAATCCAGGGTGATGCCCGGTTTTGTCTTTTTCACATGGTTGTTTTCAAACGTCAGGTGCTGAAATCCGGTCAGGGCAAGGGCCTTAGCGATGGCCCCCGGGGCCGGCAGGGAGTCGGTGGGTTCCCGGGTGCCGAATCCCCACAGGTCCACCAGGGGCTTGACCGTGCCGTCCCAGGCGCCGCCGGTGAGGGTGAACACGTTTCTGGCCGTGTCCATGACCCGGGCGAAATCACGGGACAGCCGGAACGGTTGGCCGGGCTCTGTTTGGTTGAACCGGGACAGATCACTGTCCGGATCATACATGGACAGCCCGGCATTGACCTGTGCCAGCCGGGTATCGATCTGTTTCTGCCACAGGTCCATGGACTGCTGTCTGGATGACACCAGCTTGACCGTGTAAAACGTGCCCATGGTGCGGCCCTGGATCGTGTATTCCCGTGCCTGGGCAGCCGGAGGGACCCACAGGAAAATGAGCCAGACAATGCCCAGGACCATGCCTGTCAGGAATCGGTTCATGATAGTTCCTTATTGCGGTTTTCCATTGGTTTGAAGTTGCCTGACAAGCATCATACCGGAGCGTTGCCGGTTTCTCAAGTGCCGAGCCGTTTTTACGACCCGTCAGTTGCCCCGTGACTTGAGGGCCCGCGTATGATAAATCAGAGTTATTCACTGCTGACTCCTGAACTGAAATGAAAGGAATTTTATGACTGACGGTTCCAGATCCCCGTTTGACATCCCCAATATCCGGTGGTTCATCGCGTTCCGGGTATTTTTTAATTCCCGGTTCTATTATCCGGTGTTCACCATTCTGTTTCTGGATTTCGGTCTGACCGTGGCCCAGTTTTCGGTGCTCAACGCGGTCTGGGCCGCCACCATCGTGCTGGCGGAGGTCCCGTCCGGCGCGGTGGCCGACATCATCGGCAGAAAGCGGCTGCTGAACTTTGCCGCCGGTGTGATGATTGTCGAGATAGGCATTATCAGTTTCATGCCCCGGATCGATCCGGTATTGATTTTTTCCGTGTTTCTGGTGAACCGGGTGCTCAGCGGCCTGGCAGAGGCGGCGGCCAGCGGCGCGGACGAGGCCCTGGCCTATGACAGCCTGCACGAGGCGGGTCTGGCGGACCAGTGGGGCCGGGTCCTGGAGGTACTGATGCGGTACCAGGCCATCGGGTTTGTGATCGCCATGACCATCGGGGCTGCGGTATATGATCCCCATCTCATGGGCCGGGTGGCGGACTGGATGGGCCTGGGTGTTGCCCTGACCCAGGAGGTGACCATGCGGTTTCCTTTGTATCTGACCTTTATCCTGGCACTCCTGGCATTTATCAGCACCCTGAAGATGGCCGAGCCGGAACAGGCGGCAGCAGAGTCCTCGGACCAGTCCGTGAAACAGACCCTGGCCGTGACCCTGAACGCCGGCATCTGGATCATGAAAACCCGGTTTGTTCTGTGGGTAATGCTGTTCGGCATGCTGCTTGACGGCACCATCCGCATGGTCATCACCCTGTCCAGTCAGTATTACCGGATGATCGGCATTCCGGAATCCCTGTTCGGGATCATGGGGTCGGTGGTGGCGCTGCTGGGCGTGGTGGTGCCGAAAATCGCCCGGCAGATCGCGGAGAACCGGTCTCCACAGGCGGCGCTTCTGATCACGGCGGGCCTGACGGTTGCAGGGCTTGTTGCCATGAACGGGTTCTGGCATTGGGTGGGCATTTTGCCGGCCCTGGTTACTTTTGCCGCCATGAATTTCACCGGGTTTTTCGTCAGTTTCTACATCAACCGGGAAACTGACTCCAGACAGCGGGCCACGGTGCTGAGTTTCAAGGGGTTGTCCTACAATGTTTCCTACGGGCTTTTAGGGGTAGCCTACGCCCTGGTGCTGAAGCTGGCCAGAACCGGGGTGGATCCGGCGGCAGGCCTGTCTGGTGAAACCATTGAAAACCAGGTGTTTGTGGAGACGTTTTTCTGGTTTCCATTGTTTTTTACAGTGAATTTTCTGGTGCTGGCGGCGGTGTGGGCCTTCCGGTACAGAAGCCGCAGTGGGTCCCATCTTCATTGACAGACCACAGGTCCGGGTGGTATGGTTTTGGAACTGTTCACCCCTTAATTTGTGTGTCGGGAGCACGACCTATGGAGATCCCCATTGATTTTGACCGCATCACCCGGTTGTTTGAAACCGCCCTGAACGAGGGCCGCCGGTTTCTTTACGAGTATGAGGTGTATCAGTTGCTGGCCTGTTCCGGTGCGGAAACCCCGCCCCAATGCCGGCTGCTGACCCGGGGAACCCGGTACGGTGATGAGGAATTGACCGCGTTCCCCGGCACCCGGAGTGTCCTGAAGATCGTGTCTCCGGCCATTGTGCACAAAACCGAGGTGGGCGGCGTGCGGGTCGTGGAAAAAGAGGCCGGCAAAATCAGGTCTGCGGTCCGGCGCATGTTCTATGAGGTGCCTGAAGATTACGCGGCCCGTATCCCGGATCAGGACATGCCCGACCAGTACCGGGGGTTGAAGGGAGACGCCCTGGTCACGGCCGTGGCTCGGGATATCAAAGGGGTGCTGCTGGTCCAGTACATGCCCCCGGATTCCCAGGCGTTCGGCAATGAACTCATTGTGGGGCTGCGTCACACCCGGGAGTTCGGTCCTGTCATCAGTGCGGGCCTGGGCGGTACGGACACCGAGCTGTATGCGGCCCGGTTCAGAAAAGGCCAGGCCATTGTGGCCGCCTCCACCGCCATGGAAGACGGCCCCGGATTTTTTCAGCGGTTCCGCCAGACCATTTCCTACCGCAAACTGGCCGGCCTGACCCGTGGACAGCGGCGGATCGTCACCGACGAGCAGATCATGGAATGTTTTGAATCCTTTGTCCGGATCGGCAATTTTTATTCCCGGACCAATCCGGATGCGCCGTTTATCATCGATGAACTGGAAATCAATCCCTTTGCATTCACCGACTATCTCATGGTGCCGCTGGACGGGCTGTGCCGGTTTTCGTTTCCTGAAAAACCACCCGGCACCCGGCCCGTATCCAGAATCGGGCACCTGCTGCATCCCGTGTCCATCGGTATTGTCGGCGTGTCCGCCACCCGGAAGAATTTCGGTCGGATTATTCTGGACAATATCCTGGCGGAGGGATTTGATAAACACCGGGTGGTGGTGTTTAAAAAAGGGGTAAAGGAAATTGACGGGGTCCGTTGCCTGGACGGACTTGCCGATCTGGAAAAAGACCGGATCCCGAAACTGGATCTGCTGATTGTGGCTGTGGGGGCATCCCAGGTGCCGGATCTGGTGGAGGAGATCATTGAAAAGGATGCAGCCCGTTCGGTCATGCTCATTCCCGGAGGCATGGGAGAGACCGAAGACAGCCGGGACCGGGCCCGCCAGGTGGTTGCCCGGATTCATGAAGCCCACACCAGGGAAGACGGGGGGCCGGTATTTCTGGGCGCCAACTGCATGGGGGTGATCTCGAAACCTGGACAGTATGATACCTGGTTTATACCGGAGGAAAAACTGCCCAAGGTCCGGGGAAATCCGTTTCACCGCTCCGCCCTGATCAGCCAGAGCGGGGCGTTCATGCTCCACCGGACCCACCAGAGTCCGTTTCTGTCCCCGGCCTATATGATCTCCATGGGCAATCAGACCGATCTCACCCTGGGGGATATGGTGGCGTATTTCAAGGATTCGGATCAGGTGGATGTGATCGCGGTCTATGCGGAAGGGTTCATCGATCTGGACGGGCTGGCGTTCTGCCGGGCCGTGCAGGAGGCGGTGCTGGCCGGCAAAGACGTGGTGTTTTATAAAGCCGGCCGTACCCCGGAGGGCAAGGCGGCCACAGGCAGCCATACCGCCTCTCTGGCCGGAGACTACATGGTATGTGAAAGTTGCGTTTCCCGGGCCGGGGCCATTGTGGCCCGCAGCTTTACTGAATTCCAGGACCTGATGCTGCTGGCGGAAACATTGAACCGAAAACAAATCCGGGGCAACCGCCTGGCCGCTGTCAGCGGCGCCGGATTCGAGGCCGTGGGCATGGCGGATGCCATCCAGTCGGATGATTTTTCCCTGGAACTGGCCCGGTGCCGGGAGTCCACCTGGCAGGCGGTGGCCCAGGTGCTGGAACGCCGGGGCCTGTCCGGCCTGGTGACCCTGTCCAACCCCCTTGACATCAATCCGGCGGCGGATGATCATGCCCATGCCCGGATTTGCGAGATCCTGGCTGACGATCCCAATGTGGATGCCGTGATCCTGAGCCTGGATCCGATGTCTCCGGCCATGAAAACCCTGGACGGGTCGGCAACCCCCGGTTTTGACATGCACCGGAACGACAGTATCCGGCAGCTGATAATCGATCTGAATTTCCGGACCCGGACCCCTGTTGTCACGGTCGTGGACGGGGGGCGGCTGTATGATCCGCTGCGGGATGCGCTCATGGCAGAAGGGGTGCCGGTGTTTCAGGTGTGTGATCAGGCCGTGGCGGCTCTGGCCCTGTATATCCAGGGACGGCTGCGGTCCGATGCCATCCGGTCCGATGCCGGATGGACTGACATGAAAAAAGAGGAGGCATGATGGCGGCACGTGCTGAAAAAGATTTCATGGGAGAGATCCGTGTCCCGGAAAATGTCTATTGGGGCGCCCAGACCCAGCGGTCTTTGGAAAATTTCAATATCGGGGAAGAAGCCATGCCCGTTCCGGTAATCCGGGCTTTCGGGTATTTGAAAAAAGCGGCGGCCCTGGTGAACGGCGGGTTCGGGTTGCTGACGGACGACAAGGTCCGGATCATCGCGCGGGTGTGTGATGAGATCACCAAAGGAGACCTGGACGGTCATTTTCCGTTAAAGGTGTGGCAGACCGGGTCCGGGACCCAGACCAATATGAATGTCAACGAGGTCATTGCCGGCCGGGCCCGGAAACTGTCCGGTCAGGTCCTGCATCCCAACGATGATGTCAACAAATCCCAGTCCTCCAATGACGCGTTTCCCACCGCCATGCACATGGCCGCCTATGATCTGCTGGTCACAACCACGATCCCGGCCCTGAAAGATCTTCACCGGGAACTGGACCGCAAGAGCCGGGAATGGGAGGAGATTGTCAAAATCGGCCGGACCCATTTTATGGATGCGGTGCCCTTGACCCTGGGCCAGGAATTTTCCGGATATGCCGCCATGGTGGAACAGGACATCCGGGCACTCTGGGATCACCTGCCCCTGCTGGCCCGCCTGGCCATCGGCGGCACGGTTCTGGGCACCGGCCTGAACAGCCCGGAAGGGTTTGATGTGAAAGTGGCACAGAAACTGTCTGAATTCACCGGGCACCCGTTTGTTCCGGCTCCCAATAAATTTTCGGCCCTGGCAGCCCATGACGATCTGGTGGCCGTCCATGGCGCCCTGAAAACCGTGGCCGTGAGCCTCATGAAGATTGCCAATGACATCCGCATGCTGGGATCCGGTCCCCGGTGCGGCATCGGCGAGCTTCAGCTGCCGGCCAATGAACCGGGGTCCTCCATCATGCCCGGCAAGGTGAACCCGACTCAGGCCGAAGCCCTGACCATGGTGTGCGCCCAGGTGATGGGCAATGACGTGACCCTGTCTGTGGCCGGGTCGTCCGGGCATTTCGAACTCAATGTGTTCAAGCCGGTGATCATTTATGATTTTTTGCAGTCGGCCCGGCTGATGGGCAATGCCGCAGATTCGTTCGGCAAAAATTGTATCCGGGGGCTTTTGCCCAACAAAAAAACCATCCAGACCCATCTGGAGAATTCTTTGATGCTGGTCACGGCCCTGGCCCCGGAATTCGGATATGACAAGGCGGCTGTTATCGCCAAAAAAGCCCATGCCGAAGGGATTACCCTGGAGCAGGCTGCCGTGGATCTGGGGTATCTGACCAGAGACGAATTCCGGCAACTGGTGGATCCGTCCGCCATGACCCGGCCGTTCAAAACAAAAGAATAAAAAGGGAAGGTATTTATGCTGGAAAATGTCACGCTGTTCAAAGGGTATCCGTTCAAGGTCGGACAGAAAATCCGCATCGAGGATTCCCCCCGGTCCGGAGACTGGGAAGTGATCCATGTGACCGACCACAAGGTCACCCTGCGCTGTCCCCTGTCGGGCAAAGAGTTTTCCTGGTCCCGGTTCTGTTATCAGGTGGAAGAGACCGAACGACCCTGGCCGGATACGGCAAAGGACTGATGCCATGGCACCATCCATGGAAGTGATTCTGCTCATGGCCATGACCCTGGACGGAAAAATCGCCAGAACCCGGTCCGAGCTGGTGAACTGGACCGGAAAAAAAGACAAGCAGTATTTTGTGAAGATTACCCGGGAAGCCGGGGTGGTGATTATGGGTTCCAAAACCTTTGACACCATCGGACACCCGCTGCCCGGAAGAAAAAACATTGTCATGACAAGGGACACCGCCCGGAAAAGTGATGACCCATCCCTGGTGTTCACCGGCCAGGCACCGGCACAGATTCTGGCGGATTTGAAGCGCCAGGGGTTTGACCGGGCCGCCCTGATCGGCGGATCGGTGATCAATTCCTTGTTTGCCAGAGAAAATCTGATTACCCAGATCCATCTGACCCTGGTGCCCAAAGTGTTCGGGCAGGGACTGTCTCTGTTCAATACACCTCTGGACCTGGCTTTTGAATTTGACACGTGCAAAGAAATCGACAAAGGCCATCTCTTGCTCATTTACAAGGTGAAATCATCATGACCGAAAAACAAAAGAAAAAAAACTGGTTGAAGCGGTTCATGGAATGGATTATTCAGGGCAATGAAAAAGCGGCCCGGGAAGGAAATTTCTGTCCCTCCTGAGTCAGGAAGAATGACCGGCCGGGTGCCGGAAAGAACAAATCATCTGACTGAAAAGGAACGGCATGCACCCTCATGTGGACAATCTGTTAAAAAAGATATCGTTTATTGAAACCGACATGGAACTGCACAAACAGATCCTTGTGACCATTCCGTCGGACCAAAAGGATGACCTGGAACAGGTGATGCAGACCATTGCCGACAAAAAACAGGAGATCCAGGATCTGCGCCGGGAGATCAAACGTCTGGATCACACCGCCTATGACCGGATTCTCGCCATTGAGAAAGGAACGCAACAATTCAAGATCATGGCTCAGGACAAGCGGTTTGACCGGGTGGACACGCCGGATGAATCCGGCACCTGCACAATCACCCTGATCGACGGCACCGATGTGGACTGCCTGGTGGCGGCCCGGGAAGAAAACGGCGACTGGATGATTCTAACCCTGGAGGGGGAAATCAAACAATTTCCCCATGTACTGGTGAAATGAGGAGGAAAATGATGAAAAAACAATTATGTCAGTGGAGCAATGTTTTCCAGGCTGCGATTCCGGCCGTTTTTCTGGTGATTCTGGGTTGGAACGCCATGGCCCTGTCCGAGTCATCGCAGACATTTGAACTGGACCGGTTCATCGACCCGGACACCTGTGCCGGGTGCCATTATGAAAAGTTCGAACAATGGTCCAATTCCATGCACAACTTGTCCCACAAGGACCCGGTATATATCCGGGTGGCCCTGTTTCTGCGCCAGGGGCTCACCGACCAGGGCGAGATCGATGAGGCCGAGTCATGCGTGAAATGCCATACCCCGGTAGGGGTGATCACGGGATTCCCGGAAAAACTGTCCGATGACCTGTCAAAGACCCCGGAGATCGCCACCCATGGCATTCAGTGTGATTACTGCCATTCCGCCGTGAACCTGGAGAAAATGTACAACAACGGGCTGGTGCTGGAACCCGGATACGGCGAGGATGATCCAGGGATCAAGCGCGGGCCGTTTGACGATGCCGAACCCGACTTTCACGAGGCCGCCTATTCTCCCCTGCACGAGAGTGCCGAATTCTGCGGCACCTGCCATGATGTCAAGCACGTGACCTTTGGCACGGATCTGGAAACCACGTATACGGAATGGAAAAACAGCCCCTACAATTCCGATGATCCGGAAAAACGGATCACCTGCCAGGGGTGCCACATGTACCAGCGGCCCGGCGTGCCTGCCACCGGCAGCACGGACCGGCCTGAAAATCCGGGCTCTTCAGCGGACTACAGCCAGGAAAGGCCCCATACCTACACCCATTATTTTGTGGGGGGCAATTCCGGTGTGCCGGCCTCTTTCGGGGATTCGGAAAAACCGGGCATGGCTGAGGAACGCCTCCAGCATGCGGCAGAGCTGGATCTGGACCTGTCGAACCTGGACCAGAACCAGGTGGGAATCGTTGTTTCCAATACCGGGGCCGGTCATTCCCTGCCCACGGGCCTGGCGGATATGCGCCAGATGTGGCTGGAAGTGGTGATCCAGGACAAGGACGGCAACCGGGTGTTTGAAACCGGGATCCTGGACGAAAAAAAAGAACTGCCGGACAACACCCTGATCTACAGAACCGTGTTCGGTGACGGTAAGGGCAATCCGGTCCTCAACTTGTCCAAAGCCCGAGAAATACTTCGTGACAACCGGATCCCGGCCAAAGGCCAGGCCAGAGAGGTGATCACCCTGGACCGGCCGCTGGAAAAGGAATCGGAAATT
>JAABTO010000159.1 GCA_011389835.1 Desulfotignum sp.
TGCGGTAATAGTCTTCCAGAAATCCATAGGTGCGCATATCCCGGTAGAGCACAAATATCTCGGTGTCCGGGCTGATCTGTTTGATCTTCAGGGCGTTTTTCACGGCGGCCTGGCAGCAGATTCGCGAGCAGTTGGGGTTGTCCGGTTCCCGGGAGCCCACGCACTGGATCATCACCACCTGGTCCATGGTTTGAATTTTTTCAGGATCATCCGCCAGCAGCGAATCCATGTCCAGCTGGGTCATGACATTGTCGATGGTGCCCAGGCCGTACAGGGCCGGCCGGTTGGCTGAAGCCCCCGTGGCCATGATGGTCACGCCGTGATCGATCTGCATGTAGTTCATGCGCACCCCGGTCTGGATGCCGGTCCGGTACAGGCCGGGCATGCCGCTGTGATCCACGATCACCGACCTTGTGAGCACCTGGACATTGGTGTGGGCCGTGACCGCATCCACCAGGCTCTGGACGAACGGGGCCACCGCCTCTCCTTCGATGGTGCTGTGCAGGGACCGCGCCAGGCCGCCCAGGGACGGGGCCCGCTCCACGATATAGGTTTTGATGCCCTGGTCCGCCAGTTTCAGGGCCGCGGTCATGCCGGTAATGCCGCCGCCCACCACCAGCGCTTTCTGGTTCATGGGCAGGGTGTGTTCCCTGAGGGGATGGTTGGTGCGCACCCCGGCGATGCCCACTTTCAGCATTTTGATTGCCTTATCCTGGGCTTTGTCCGGCTCGTTCATGTGGGCCCAGGTGTTCTGGTCTCTCAAGTTGACCATTTCCACCAGGTACCGGTTCAGCCCCACCCGTCTGAGCAGGTCCTGGAACTTGGTTTCATGGGTTCTGGGGGAGCATCCGCCAAGGACCACCCGGTTCAGGTTGTGTTTGGTGATCATGGCCTCGATTTTCGCCATGGATTCGGATGAGCAACCGTATCCCACGGCCTCGGCCACGACCACGTCCGGCCGGGTTCTCACTTCGTCCAGCAGTCCGGTCACATTCAGGACCCCGCCGATCTCAAACCCGCAGTCGCACACGAACACGCCGATGCGGGGATCTTCGTCCCTGACATCCCGTTCGGGCGGGTATATCTCTTCCCCGTTGAGTCCGGCCGGTGATACAGGCAGGTTGGTGGCGGCCATGGCTGCGGCCGCCGAGCCCTGGACCATGGTTTCCGGAATGTCTTTGGGACTTTCAAACACCCCGCAGACATAGACCCCGGGCCGGGAGGTCTGCACCGGATTGAAATGATCGGTTTCGGCAAAATGGTGTTCGTTCAAATCGATACCCAGGTTCTGTGCCAGTTCCCGGGTTTCCCCGGTCACCCGGAACCCGGTGGACAGCACCACCATGTCGAAGGTTTCGTTTTGCTGTATCGATTTGTCTTCCACGGCGTAGGCAATGGTCAGGCTTTTGGTGTCCGGATCTTCCACAATGGTGTGGGGCCGGCTTCGGACCATGCGCACGTGGTACTCGTCTCTGGCACGGTTGTAATATTGTTCATATCCCTTGCCATGGGTCCGCATGTCCATGAAAAAAATCGTGGTCTCGATGTCTTCGCCGAACCGCTCTTTGGTGACCATGGCCTCTTTGAGGGCATACATGCAGCAGACACTGGAACAGTAAGGCACATCCGCCCGGTTGATGCCCCGGGAGCCCACACACTGGAGCCAGGCCACCTTTTTGGGCCGGCGGCCGTCGGATTTTCTCACCAGGTTGCCCTGGAACGGGCCGGATGCGGACATGATCCGCTCGTATTCCAGGCCGGTGAGCACATTGTCGAACCGCCCGCCCCCGAAATTGTCCAGCACGTTGGGATCAAACAGGTCCGCGCCCACAGACAGCACCACGGACGCCACATCCATCACGGTTTGTTTCGGCGTGTCATCAGGCACAATGGCATCGGCCTTGCAGACCTTTTTCAACGCCTCGACATCATCGATTTTACTCATGTCGATGGAAAAGGCGAACGGCGTGGCCTGGGGATAGCGCATGCAGGTCGGGGCCCGGGGGTCGAGCCCCGGGGTGAACCGGACCGCATCCGGAAACTGTTTGGCACATTCGCCGCAGGCCGTGCATTTGTCCGTATCGATGTACCGGGGTTCGGTCATGAGCGTGGCGGAAAACGCGCCGGCTTCCCCGTCCAGTGCCGTCAGACGGGTCATGGGCCTGATTTCCAGGTGTTTTTCCCGGCCTCCCTGGGACAGGTACGGAGATACCGTGCACAGGTCGCAGTTGTTGGTGGGAAAGGTCCGGTCCAGCTGTGTCATCAGTCCGCCGATGGCATATGATTTGTCAATAAGCAGTACATTGCGCCGGGATTCGGCCAGGTCCAGGGCGGCCCGGATGCCGCCGACGCCACCGCCGATCACCAGCACGCGCCTGTCCGTAGACAGGCTGTTTTCTGAATTATGATTCATTTGCATGAGTTACCTATTTAGTTAAGGAAACCCGTTTACAGCCCGGGCCGACACACCCGCCCGGCAGCTGCGCGGCGGATCTCGCTTTTTGTTAATGTTGCTTTCTACAGCCCGGCGCTGTCCAGAATGGCCGGCAGTCTGTCTTCCCACCCCAGAGCGGATATTTTGATGCCCTGGGAGATCTCCTTGAGGCTGCGGATCATTTCACCGGCAATGGCCACACACTCGGTGTCACGGTCCTTTGCCTGGCGGATCCGGCGGATCACCTGTTCCGACAGCCGGGAAGCGGGATCGTTAATGGAAATATACCGGGCCATGCCAACGTTTTTCAACAGAAAAACCGAAGCGATCACCGGTACATTCAAGGAAGAAAACGCGTTGATAACCTGTTTGTAGAAATCCAGGTCAAAGACCGGCTGAAGCATGACATATCCGGCACCGGCCGCCACTTTTTTTCCGGCATCAGTGACCGCCTGTTTCAGCTGATTTTCATCGACAATGGGGGGGGCGGCGACACCGGTGGTGAATTCAGGTTTGCCGTGCAGGTCAAACCCGGCCAGATCCGTGCCGGCCATCAGGGTCTGAATCATGTTCAGGATTCCCAGTTCATCGACGTCATCCACGATTTTGGCGTCTGGATGATCCCCGTTGACCATCTCTTCCCCCTGGACCACCAGCAGGTTGTGAATGCCCAGTATATGAGCGGCCAGCAGATCTCCCTGAAGCGCCATGCGGTTTTTGTCCCGGCCGTAGACATGGATCACAGGCTCCATGCCTTCCCGGCACAGGATCGCCCCGCCGGCCAGCGCGTTCAGATGCATGACCCCGTTGTCCAGATCCGGAATCACCACCGCATCCACCCGGGATTTAAGAAATCTTGTATGGCTTATCATATTGGATATATCCACGCCCTTGGGGGTATCCATTTCAGCCAGCACCACCCGTTCTCCGGACGCCAGTTTTGCCTTGAAACTCATATATACATCCTCATCTCATCTAAGTGTTTATCACAAAACCATATCATCCTGTACCTTGTATAATTCAATCACACGTTATGTTGTATACGTTTTTTTAAAAAAATGTACAATGAAAAAACCTTGACTTATTTGAAATTTTTTTTCTCCCCGGGATTGAGTACCAGCGTGGATACGCTGTGGGTTTCGATGGCCGGGTCGCTGAACCACCAGTATTCTGGTTCACCGGACATGAACGGGGTCACCCGGTCCTTGTGATGGGGATGAAACAGCCGGCCCGTGACCCCGCCCGGGAGTACGGCCCGAAATTTGTCCGGATCCGCAAAATCCACCACCATGCGCAGGGCTGCGCAATGGGTGACGGCAAACGGATCATCGGCATCATACCATCCCCGGTACAGGGTTTCTCCGGAACCGCCCATGGGCATGGGGCCGGTACCCAGCACCCGGGCCATCCAGCCGTCCCTGGCCACCGGGGAGTGCAGAGACAGGGTGTGAATCCGACCCCAGGCCCACTGGTCCATGTCCGGTCCCAGCCGGTCGGTCAGATAGGTGCGGGCCCGGCGGCCGGCCCGCACAAACAGATCAGCCGGCGTTTCTGTGCGGGCCGGGGTCCGCACATCATCAAACCAGTCTGACCGGCCGTCCACAAGCATGTGCTGCAACCGTTCCTGCCAGAAATACCAGGTGTTGAGCAGCAGGTCGGCGTTGTCTTGCCCCAGTTCGTCTTCAAACACGGCCCGGGCAAAAAACAGATACACTGTCTGAAATATGGCCGGTGCCGCCGCATCCGGATCATCTTGGAAATTCCAGTGTTCCAGAATCTCTCCCATGGGCCGGGTGTCCGGATCCTGCATCAGGGCCCGGGCCATGACCGGGGCGATGGTCCGGGCCATGGTATTGACCACATCCCGCTGATACTGCCACATCTGATCCGGGGTTTTGGGGCCTGAAGAAGACATCAGTTCCGCCAGCCGCTGATACCGGTACCGGGGGGCGAAATAGGAGGAATAATAATATGGAAAGTCCGCGGCAACGGTTTTATGATTGCAGGTGCCGACCCACCCGTCCGGCGGGTCCAGGGTGCCGGGCATCTCATGGACCGGTATCCATCCCAGCCAGGGGTCCTGGACCGATGCATGGGCTTGTGGTTGCCCGTTTTCCGGCGGTGGCTGGGCCTTTACCGCCTGTGAGGGGCTGGTTTCAGAATAAGGGGGGTTCCCGGTGCCGGCGCGCAGGAATGTGCCATACCCTTGTTTCCGGATCGGCACCCGGCCTGAGACTTGAAATCCGATGCGGCCCTGGTCATCGGCAAACACCCAGTTCAGGCAGACCATGGTCAGGTGGGTCAGCGCATGTTTCAGCTCCAGACTGGTTTTTGCCGTCAGAATGTCGATCAAACCGATCTCCGGGCCCATGGATTCCGCCGGGGCAAACCGCAGGGACACCGGCCCGTGCGATGTCAGGCTGTCGAACACGTCCGTGACCACCGGGCCTTTTTTTGTGGCGCGCACCACAAATTCATGGATTGAAACCCCGCCCGGGACGCCCGGGTCTTTGATTTTCACGGTTTCCACCCGCGTGGTGAACGCATGGGATTTTCCGTTGTCCAGGTAGTGTCCGGGACGATCCGGATCCGGCTGGATCGGGAACAGGTCCTGAATATCTGCATAATTGTTGGTCATGGCCAGGGCGATATGGTCGGTCCGGCCCATGGCCATGCCGGGAATCCCAGGGATGTTCACCCCTACGGCCCGGATATCCGGGCCGATCAGGCCCACCGGATACCAGGGTCCGGGCAGGATGCGGGGATCCAGGTGGGTGTCTCCGCACAAAAGGGCC
The DNA here is from genome assembly GCA_011389835.1 of Desulfotignum sp. GTDB lineage: Bacteria > Desulfobacterota > Desulfobacteria > Desulfobacterales > Desulfobacteraceae > Desulfotignum. Next base: position 5,230 of record JAABTO010000159.1, read on the forward strand.
TTTCCTGTGGCGGACCGGGCCGGGGATACCGCCCAGTTGTTGCTGCCGGCCCGCAGATACCGGTCCGGCAGATACCCGGTGATCCGGGAAACAGACGCCTCCGGCCGGGCCGTTACCGGCTGCGCCCGATCACCCGTAACCGGCCGGCCAAAACCGGGGTCATGCCGGACTTTCGGTTTCAACATGACCAGCTGGTCCGGAGACGGGATATCCGTCCATTCTCCGGTGTCGTCCGGATCATTTGGATGGATGTTCAACGGAAGGATCTGACAGGTGCGGTCATAGCCTGCCGTGTCCAGCAGCATCTGGATGATACGTTCGGTGTCCAGGTTGGCGGCGGTGGCATATCCCAGATAATACAGCAGGCTCAAGGAGTCGGCAATGTCCCATTTTTCCGGGGAGATCCCTGCCAGCCGGAACTCCAGGTGCCGGTCTTCGGGGGTCAGGTCGATAAAGGCGTTGATGCCGTCCACATACCGCTGGAACCGGGCCCGGGTGTCCGGGTTGAGGATGGCGGCCTGTTGATGGGCCAGGCGGTCCAGGCCGATGGTGCGCATGCGCACATCCTGATCCAGCGCTTTTTTGCCGGCCAGTTCACTGATCCGGCCCTGAATCACCCGACGGATCAGACCCATCTGGAACAGCCGGTCCTGGGCCGTTACAAATCCCTGGGCCATGAGCAGGTCATCCAGTGTGTCCGCCCGGATGAAGGCCATGCCTTTTTCATCCCGCTGAACCGTGACCGGTGCGGTCAACCCGGGCAGATGCAAGGCCCCCCGGTCCTGATACCGGTTGAGCACAGACAGGCACCCGGTTGCGGGCATCACCAGAGCCGCCCACCCGATCACCAGGCAGGCCATTCGGGTGAGACGTTTCCAACCAGCCAATCTAAACCTCTTTTTCAGAGATGATCCGCAGCTTGCGCCACAGCGCGGCCCGGCTGATCCCCAGGATTTCCGCGGCCCTGGATTTGTTGCCTTCCGTGGTCTCCAGGGCCCGCAGAATATGCTGATGCTCCATTTCCTGGAGGGTGTAAAACGGCTGACCTGACTGCGGGGAATCCGGGTTCAGCACATCAGGGTCACCGGAACGGATCACCCGGCCGGGCAGATGTCCGGTATCGATCATCCCTTTCTGTGCCAGAATCACGGCCCGCTCGATGATATGGTGCAATTCCCGCACGTTTCCGGGGAACGAATACGCGTCAAACGCTGCCAGCACCGCATCGGAAATTCCGGTGACATTTTTCCCGAACTCTTTGTTGATCCGGTCCAGAAAATACCGGCACAACATGGGAATGTCCTCTTTTCTATCCCGCAGGGCCGGCATTTCCAGGGAGATCCCGCGGATCCGCTGAAACAAAGTCCGGTTGAAGCGGCCCTGGTCGACTTTTTTGTCCAGGCCGCCCTGGGTGGCCACAATGAACCGCACATCCATTGAAAAAGACGGGGGGGCCTTGTCCGGAGCGGGATGGGGATGTTCAAGAATGGAAAGCATGTCTGTCTGGGCCTGGGCGGGCATGTTCTCTATGTGATCCAGCAGGATGGTGCCGGCAAAGGCGGTGCCGGCATCATCTTTGATCCAGGGATTCAGCGATGCCACCAGCTCCTTGAACCGGAAATCACTGCTGAAGCATCCGCAGTCAAAGGCCAGGAACCGCTGATCCTTGCGATGGCTCAGCCGGTGAATGGTGCGGGCGGCCAGTTCCTTGCCTGTGCCGGTTTCCCCGTGAATGATCACCGGGCAGTCCAGCTCGGCGAGGCGGTGGATGTTTTTTCTCAGGCGCTGCATCTCCGGGGTTTCCCCGATGATCCGGGCCAGGGGCTGATTGCCGGCATCGATCTTCTCGCTATCCAGAGGGGTGAGCGTGTCGGATGACGGGGAGTGGATGACGAACACGTTGCCCTCCCCCCCGGACTGACGGATCACATCCCACAACCCGCCCATGGCATCTTTTTCAAAATACATGGCGCCCAGGGCTTCGGTGGCCTGCCGGGTTTTGTCACTGCCGTATCCTGTAAGCAGCACGGTTCTAAGATCCGGGTCCAGCTCCTTGAGCTTGGTGATGGTGACCAGCCCGTCCATGTCCGGCATTTTCAGATCCACGATGGCCAGATCGAACCGGGCGGTTTTCGCCAGTTCCAGGGCACGGATGCCGGAGGTGGCTTTCACGGGATCATGGCCCAGCAGGGAGATGCGCTGGGCCATGGAGTTGAGCAGCCGCTCCTCGTCATCCACCAGCAGAATATGTTTTTTATTGTCTGTCATTTATAATCTTATATGTAAATCACCGACCCCGTCCGGGTCAAGCGGTTTCAGTCCCCCCTGTGCAGAAATCATACACCATAAAACAGATAGATAATTGACAGTTCCACCACAAGAAATATCACGGTCATGCCAATACCGGCCTTGGTATAGTCAATGGTTCGGAAACCGCCGGGCCGCATCACCAGGGCATTGACCTGGTGGGTGGGCAGTACGAAACTGTTGGATGCGGACAGGCCCACCACCAGGGCTGCCATTCTCGGGTCCACCCCCGCCATCATGGCCATGTTCATGCAAAGGGGGACCAGAAGGACCGTGGCGCCGACATTGGATATCACCAGGGTGAAAAACGTGGTCATCAGACCGATCACCGCCAGCAGCACAATGGGGGCAGGCGTTCCCACAAGACCCAGAACCCCTTCGGCAATGAATGCGGCGGTGCCGCTTCTTTCAAAAGCGATTCCCAGGGGAATCAGTCCGCCCAACAGAAACACGGTCATCCAGTCCACGGAAGAGTAAGCCTCATCCACCGTCAGCACCCGCGTGATGATCATGCCCAGGGCACCGGACATCAGAGCGACGGCCAGGGCGACATGGAAAAAGATGATCTGGACCAAAGCAATGGCCAGCCAGAACACCGCCAGGACCGCTTTCTGAGGTCGCAGGATTTCGCCTTCCAGGGGAGAGGCAAATACCAAAGGCCTGGGTTTGGGTTTGTTGTTCAGTATATGAAACCGGTCCCAGGGTCCCTGAAGCAGCAGGGTGTCCCCCTGGCTGAGAGGAATGAAAGTCAGGCCGCTGTATATTTTTTTATTTCCCTTGAACAGCACCAGGGGATTGAGCTGGTACTGCTCTTTGAAATTGGCTTCATTCAATGTCGTGCCGATCAGATCG
>JAABTO010000160.1 GCA_011389835.1 Desulfotignum sp.
GTGTCTTCGTCCGCCGCAGGGGCGTGATCTTCCACCACCTGGGGCACGAATCCGGTGTGATACTGCCAGTCGGGATCATCCGTACCATCCACGGTGATGTGCATGTTGATGTCATCGCGCTTTTCCCACTCAAACAGTTCTTCCCGGTACAAGAGCATGCCCGGAGACCTGGCCCCGTAGACCACGTCGATGTTCTTGAATTTTTTCCGATTGGCCGGGTCCAGCATATAAACGATGGAGGACCGCAGCGTGGTGAACGCAAATCCGCCGCCGATGATGACCACATTTTTATTTTCCAGTTTGTCCCAGGGATACCAGTTGCCCAGAGGGCCTCTGATGCCCATGATATCCCCTTTCTTCATGTTGTGAAGATGGGTGGTGACCACACCGGTCCGAAATACCGTAAATTTGACAAATCCCTTTTCCACCGGAGACGAGGCAATGCCGATGGGGATTTCACCCACGCCGGGGATGGACAGTTCAGCAAACTGGCCGGCTTTATAGGCAAATTTTTCTTCATCCTCCGGGTTTACAAACACAAAAGTAAAGGTTTTAAGGGATTTATCTTCCGTTGCCACTTCAATATCATCAATGCGAACCGGATACGGCAAATAGGGGTTTTCCATGTGAATTCTCCTTGATGTTCGCTATTTGGTTGTCTCGTAATCATTCATCCGGTTGCACACCTCCCGGATATCGATATTCACCGGGCAGGAAGCCACACACCGACCGCATCCCACGCACATGATTCCCTGGTCGTATTTGTCCAGAAAATACTTGAGCTTGTGCATGAACCGCTGTCTGACCCGCTGGACCTTGGTGCCTCTGGGGTTGTGGCCGGACGCGTGATGCGTGAACAACGGAGACATGCAGGTGTCCCAGTTACGGAACCGTACCGCCGTGTTGTGCCGGGTCTCGTCCTGAATGTCGAAACACCAGCAGGTGGGGCAGACATAGGTACAGGTGCCGCAGTTGATGCAGGAAAATGCCACATCCTCCCAAAACGGAGCGTCATACAGATCCAGAATGGTTTTATCGGCCAGCTTGTCTGTGGCCACATCCGTCTGAATCTGTTTTTCCGCTTCTTTTCTCAGGATATCAAACAGGGACTGGCTTTCCTTGGGGTCCGCCGCAGTATCGAATCCACAGGCTGCAGCCCATTTTTCGCCTTTTTCAGTCAATATCTTGGCCAGATACTTGTCATCCATATCCGCCATAAGCACGTCCAGGCCGTCTTCACTGAACGGACCGGATCCGACGGCCGTTGAAAAATCACACGGTCCGGGATGTATCACACCCAGGCCCACGAACGTGGTAGCGTCATACGACGCACACCAGTAAGGGTCCTGATAGTCCGGGTTGTCGAAATTGAGTTTCACCAGCTGCACGGCTTTGGCGTCATAAGGCCGGATGCCCAGGACCACCCGGGGCATGTCATCTGTTTCCACCGGTTTCATGACATGATGCTCGTCTTTTGATTCATCCAGGGTGGCGGTCAATATCTTTTCGGTCTGAGGAAACAGTACGGATTTGGCAGACATGACCGTGACAGGGGCATCCATTTTCGGTTGCGTATCCGGTGCCAGAGGCTTGATCTGGCATCCGTTCTCATCTTCAACCGGACCATAGACCCGAAAGGTTTTCCTGGATTGATCAACCCCCGGAGTCCAGTCTTTTTTATCAATAGTAATGAAATTCATATACATACCCTTTTTGTTTACTTGATAAAATCATTGGGATCATTGGGGCTGTAAACATCCAGCGGCGGCCGTTTGTCCAGATCCAGGCCGGCTTCCCATCCAAACAATTCCAACGCATCCTTGTTCAGCTTGCGGGTGAAATCCCGGACATTGATTCCCATGGGGCAGGCTTCCACACAGGCCCCGCAGTCCGTGCACCGGCCGGCGCAGTGAAAGGCCCGCAGGAAATGAAATGTGGTGACATCGGTCTCGTTCTGGCCTTTACCCACCCACTGGGGACCGGATTCATCCACAAAACAGGTGGGGCAATAACACAAAGGACAGGCATTCCGGCAGGCATAGCACCGGATGCAGTTTTCCGTGAGTTTTTCAAAATAGGCCCATCGGGCATCCGGATCCATGGCAGCAATCTGGTCCACGTCCTCATAGGGCTGATCCAAGGTCTGTTCTTCCACAGGTTCCCCGGCCATTACATCATAAACCGGCGGGTTCCGATGGGTGCAGACCCGGCAGTTGTGCCGCAATACATCCGATTTTTTGACCGTTTCCGTTTTGGAAGGGGAGGAAACAGTCAATGTGTCATTGTCTTCTTCAAATCCCGTGATTTCATCTTCAAACAGGGCGGCAATCTTGCGTTTGTCCACCATGCCGGTACAAGGAACCCCGATGATATAGATCTGGTCCCGGGAAATCTGGTTTTCCACGATATGGGTGACCAGGTTTCTGGCATCACAGCCCTTGGCCACCACAGCGATTTTTCCCTCTTTTTTCGACAGGCTGTTTTTTGATACGTAATTGGCCAAGTTCAACCCGCACACAGAGTTGAACACCAGTTTGTCCATATCTTTTTCAGAAGTGAGCGCAACCGGTCGGGTGGCCATGGGAATGGAGCCGTTTGCGAATCCGATCACTTTTTCGACCGTGCCTTCCGCCAGCAGGTCCGCACCAATGGCCCTTATTTTTTCAATACAGGTATCCATAGTTCACACCTTTATTTAATATAATCTTTGACAAATTTTTTGTTGGGGCCCAGGGCTCTGACCTTGTCGGAAATTTCCTTGACCACATCCACGAACTTGGTGGCCTCGGCCGAAGAGATCCAGGAAAAATGAATCCGGTCCCGGTCCACGCCCATCTGTTCCAGCAGGTTGCCCATCATGGCAAATTTGCGCCGTGCATAATAATTACCATCCAGGTAATGACATTCACCCGGATGTCACCCGGATACCCAGACGGCATCCGCGCCTTCCCGAAGGGCGGACAAAATGAATTTCGGACTCATCCGTCCCGAGCAGGGGATCCGGATGACCCGGATATCGGCCGGGTACTCCATCCGGCTGACCCCTGCCAGGTCCGCAGCCCCATAGGAGCACCAGTTGCACAGAAAGCTAACGATTTTAATATTTTTTTCGGTCATGTGATTGTCTCTCCTTTAGGCTGTTTCACCCAGGGCAAAAATCTGTGAAAAAATCTGGTTGGTATCAAACCCCCGCAGATGGATGGCACCGGATCTGCAGGACGCCACGCACAGGCCGCAGCCTTTGCACAATACGGGGTTGACATCGGCTTTTCCTTCAAACCGGCCTTCGGTCATGAAAGCCGGGGCATTGTAGGGACAGATGGACACGCACACCCCGCAGGCGGAACATTTTTCTACATCCACGCTGGCGATGGTGCCCGAAGTGAACAGACTGTCTTTTTTGGCCAGCAGCGTCAAGGCACGGGATGCAGCAGCCCGTCCCTGGGTGATGGCTTCGTTCACCGGTTTGGGATAATGCCCGGATCCGGCCACAAACACCCCGTCCGTGGCGAACTCCGCCGGTCCCAGTTTGGCGTGTTTTTCAACAAAAAAGCCTTCATCGTTCAAAGGCACCTTGAAGAAATTGGCCAGGCGTTCATCTTTTCTGGGTACCAGTGCCGTGGCCAGGGTGACCAGATCCGCCTGGATCGTGACGGGCTGGTTCAGGACATGGTCTTTGACCGTCACCGCCACATGGTCTTTTTCCACCTTTACCTGCGGTTTGTCCGTGACTTCGTACCGGATGAAGATCACGCCTTTTTCCCGGGCTTTCTTGTACAGCAGTTCCCGTTCCCCATAGGTTCTGATATCCCGGTACAGGATGAACACATCCATGTCCGGATTTTTTTCCTTGAGCGCAATGGCATTTTCTACAGAATGAGTACAGCACACTCTGGAACAATAGGGCCGTTCCGGCTCCCTGGACCCGACGCACTGGATGAACAAAGCCGATTGGACTTGATCCAGTTTCGGATCGTTGTCCTTGAACATTCTGTCCAGTTCCAGGGTGGGGATGATGCGATCATCCTGACCCAGACTGTATTCTGTGGTCTCCAGGGCCTTGGCACCCGTGGCCAGTACCGCAATTCCATGTTCCAGTTCCGTGGTGTTTCCATCGGTGTTCAATTTTGAAACAAAATTACCCACAAACCCGTCCACCCCTTCCAGGGTGGTATTTGTATGTACAACGATCTTGTCGCTGGCCTGCACCTCTTTGATCAGCGCGGACAGGTGTTGCTGCACATCCTCACCCTGGGCGGTTTTCCACAATTTAAGCGCCTCGCCGCCCAGCGTGTCTTTTTTCTCGATGATATGGGTTTCATACCCCTGGGATGCCAGGCTTCTGGCTGCAACCATTCCGGCCAAACCACCGCCCACAACCATGACCGATGCATTGACCTGGATCTTTTCCTCTTTGAGCGGCTGGGCCAGACCGGCTTTGGCAACCGCCATACGCACCAGATCCTTGGCTTTTTCCGTGGCAATGTCCGGGTTGTTTTTGTGGACCCAGGAGTTGTGGTTCCGGATATTGGTCATCTCGAACAGGTATTTGTTCAGGCCCGCGCTCTTCAGGGTTTCCTGGAACAGCGGTTCATGGGTCTTCGGGGTACAGGCCGCCACCACAATACGGTTGAGCCCTTTTTCCTTGATGATCTCCACCATCTTGTCCTGGGCATCCTGGCTGCACGCGTAGGTGGTTTCTTCAGCCACCGTGACATAGGGCAGGGTGGCCGCATATTCAGTGACATTGGGGCAGTCCACCACACCGGCGATATTGGAACCGCAGTCGCAGATGAACACACCGATGGCGGGGCGGTCTCCGGTCACATTGGTTTCCGGCACCGCCGGAATTTCTTTGGTCAGGGTGTTGCGGACCTCTGCCAGAGCATCCCCGGCCGCGGATGCGGCAGCCGATGCATCCAGAACGGATTCCGGAATGTCCTTTGGATTGTTGAACACCCCGGACACATAGATGCCGTCCCTGGAGGTGGTCACCGGTTCGAACGACCCGGTTTTCGCAAACCCGGATTCCGTGAGATCAATATTGAATTTTTCGGCAAACGCCCGGGTTTCTGCGGAAATTTCCAGACCCACGGACAGCACGATCATGTCATAGGTTTCCCGGACAATCTGTCCCATTTCATCGGCATACTGGATGTGCAGGTCGCCGGTTTCGGAATCTTCCACCACGGAATGCACCCGGGATCTGATAAAATTGATGCCGTGTTTGTCTTTTGCGTTCTGGTAGTATTTTTCAAATTCCTTTCCAGGCGTTCTCATGTCCATGAAAAAGATGGCGCAGTCCAGATCTTTGCCGGCATGCTCCTTGGCAATAATGGCTTCCTTGACCGCGTACATGCAGCAGACCGAGGAGCAGTAGGGGTTGTCACACTTGTTGACATCCCTGGAGCCCACGCACTGGAACCAGGCGATCTTTTTAGGATCCTTGCGTTTTTCCGCCAGGAGCTTGTCTTTTTTCTTTTTGGGCTTGGCAGGGAGTTTCGGAAACGTGGTCACATGCCCCATGGTCGGGCCGGTGGCGGACAGCAGCCGCTCAAATTCCATGGAGGTCACCACATTGGCAAACTTTGCATACTGATAATTGTCGAACCGGGATGGATCAAACGGCTTGAAACCAGGTGCCAGAATAATGGACCCGGTATCGATGGTAATCTTTTCCTCGGTCATGGTGTAATCGATGGCATCTGCCGGACACACCTCCTGACACGTCCCGCATTTGTCCTTGGTCAGTTTCAGACAGGCATCCGGATTGATGGCATATTTCAACGGCACTGCCTGGGGGTATTCCACATAGATAGCGGTCCGGGTTTTCAGATCCGCATTATACCCGTCATCGAATTTGCCCGGGCATTTTTCCGTACACGCCCCGCAGGCAATACAGCGGTCTTCTCTAACGTATCGGGGTTTCTTGAGGATTTCCACCTGGAAATTGCCTTTTTCCCCGGTGATGTTCTGAACTTCAGAAAGGGTTAACAGCTCAATGTTTAAATGCCGGCCGACCTCGACCAGTGTGGGTGAGATAATTCACATGGCACAGTCATTGGTCGGAAAGGTCTTGTCCAGCTGGGCCATGACCCCGCCGATGGACGGCCCTTTTTCCACCAGATAGACATAAAATCCGGAGTTCGCTAGATCCAGTGCCGAGAGCATGCCGGATATACCGCCGCCGATCACCACTACTGATCCGGTTTTTTTTGATTCCATTCTTTGTCTCTCCTGTTTAGTTCTTAAAAACGATATCAGCCAACACAGCCCGCAGACTCGGATGACTGTCTTTTGAATGTCTTAAAGATTTTCCTTATTATTAATTGTTGTTAATTAAAGAAGTATGTTATAAAACCATCTGTCAAACAATGTCAACCATTATCGAACAAAACCCTTGCGCACCCTTGATCCATGAAAAAAATCATTACGATATGCGGTCCTACCGGAATTGGAAAGACCGGATTTGCCATTTTTCTGGCCAGGGCATTTAATGGAGAAATCATCGGGGCCGATGCCATGCAGATCTACAAGCATATGGATATCGGTACTGCCAAGCCCGATGCATCCGAACGGGCCCAGGTACCCCATCATATTGTGGATTTTCTGGATCCGGCTCAGGATTTCGATGCCGGGCAGTATGTACAGATGGCGGATCAGGTCGTCAATGCCCTTGGACAAAAAAACCGGATTCCGATTGTGGCCGGCGGCACCGGTTTGTATATCCGGGCCCTGTTATACGGGCTGTTCCGCTCGCAACCCGTATGTCAGGCCACCCTGGCCGAACTGACAAAAACCCTTGAAAACAAAGGCAGCCCTTATCTTCACCAGCAGTTGGCATCATGTGATCCTGCAGCAGCGCAGCGGATCCATCCCAATGACGGATTCCGCATCACCCGGGCCCTGGAGGTGTTTCTGACCACCGGCATTCCCATATCCAGACGGCAGACCCAGCATTCGTTCACCCACCCCCGTTACCGCAGTCTGACGCTGGGGCTCTACATGGACCGGCATGACCTGTACGACCGCATCAATCAGCGGGTGGACATGATGATGGCTCAGGGCCTTTTCTCTGAAGTTCAGAATCTGGTGAAAAAGGGATATGATCTGAATCTGAAACCCATGCAGTCCATTGGATACCGCCACATGGGATGGGTCATCAACAGGGACCTGGATCTGGATACGGCCGTATCCCTTTTGAAACGGGATACCCGGCGGTATGCCAAACGACAGTTCACCTGGTTTCGAAAAGAACCGGACATTGTCTGGATCAATCCCTCTCAAACAGACCGGGCGGTTACGCTGGTCAAAGATTTTTTGACATCTACCTGAAATTTACCTATAGTCACCATTGTATCAACCATTACGACTTCATAAAAAAAGAATATATATGACACGCCGACATTCCTTGATCATCCGTTTTCTGGCCGGAATCTGTGCCGCCGCTTTGTTATGCGCCCTGTGGGGATGTGCTGCCAAACCGGTTCAGCCGCCTTCTCAAGACCCATCCGTACCCCCTGAACCGGATTCGGCAGCTCAAACAGCGGCCCGGATCAACGAGCTGGCATCAGAAGCGGCCGTGCTCATGAAATCCGAAGAATTGAAAGGCGCATTTGATAAGTACAATCAGGCCTTGATCCTGAACCCGGCCCCCCCACAGGCACAACGAATCATCGACAAGCTAGACCAGGTGCTGGCCAAAGCATCTCCCGACCAGATTCATGCGTTTCTGGAAACACCCGACCTGGCGGTGCCCGAGCCGTTGCTTCACTACTGGCTCGGCGTGAACCTTGCCCAGCAAACAGATTATCAACAGGCCCTGTCCGTGCTGACCCGGTTTACGGATCTTTGGCCGGATCATCCCCGGGTACCCGATGCCCGGGAACTGATGGCAATGATCCAACAGACCCAGTTTAAAAAAGACACCATCGGATGCCTGCTGCCCCTGTCCGGCAAATACGCAGAATACGGAGACAAAGCATTGAAAGGCATTCAGCTGGCCATTCAGGAACTGTCCCAGACCCACGGCCGCAAATTCAATATGGTCATCAAAGATACCCGTGGGGATCCGGACGTGGCTGCCGCATGTGTGGATGAGCTGGATCAGGCCCGTGTGGCGGGAATTATCGGTCCGCTCCTTACCGTGGAAGCCGCGGGTGCCCGTGCACAGGAATTAAAGATCCCGCTGATCGCATTGACCCAGAAGGAAGACTTTGCCTTATCCGGCGATTATCTGTTTTCCAATTTCATCACCCCCCGGATGCAGGTACAGACCCTGGCCGCATATGTTTTCAAGACACTGGGCTTGAAAAAAGTGGCAATCCTGTATCCGGACGAACCCTATG
>JAABTO010000161.1 GCA_011389835.1 Desulfotignum sp.
AATTTCCCATCTACTATATTGTTTACCTGCTGTCTTTCGCTCTGCTTGTTTTTACTGTGACCATTGTGGAAATGCTTTTTCAAGACATCCTAAAATTAAGAAAGTTGAGTGAGAAATGAGCCCGACACTTATTGGCATTACCGGTATTCTGATCATGATTTTGATGTTTCTGACACGGATGCCCGTGGCCTTTGTCATGGCCACCGTGGGCTTTGTGGGATTTTCCATCGTAATCAGCACGGATGCCGGCCTGGTCCTGTTGTCCAGAAATATTTATGAAACCTTTGATTCCTATGATCTGACCACCATCCCGCTGTTCATTCTCATGGGGCAGCTGGGGTTCAACTCCGGTATCAGCAAGCGGCTCTACAATGCGGGTTACAGATTCCTTGGCAATATCCGGGGAGGACTTGCCATGGCAACCGTGACCGCATGTACGGCATTCGGTGCGGTTTGCGGCTCCAGTCCGGCCACTGCCGCCACCATGGCCACCGTGGGGCTGCCGGAAATGAAACGGTATAACTACAACGACGAACTGGCCACGGGATGCGTGGCATCCGGCGGTGGTATCGGCATGATCATGCCCCCGTCCGTGGTGCTGATTATTTACGGCATTCTCACGGAACAATCCATCGGGGCTTTGTTTGTGGCCGGAATCTTTCCCGCCCTGCTGGTGACACTCTTGTTCATCCTGTGCATCTACATTCGCTGCCGTATATCACCGGAACAGGGCCCTAAAGGCGAACGCTTTTCCTGGCCCCAAAAATTGCGATCCCTGCTGGGATTGATCGAAACCCTGATTGTATTCGTCCTGGTCATCGGCGGTATTTTCATCGGGCTGTTCACACCCACGGAAGCAGCCGCCATCGGTGCATTCGGCGTACTTCTCATCGCGGTGATCCGGCGCCAGATCACCTGGCAGGGGTTTGTCAAATCTTTGATGGAAACGCTACGGACCTCCTGCATGGTGCTCATGCTCATTGCCGGGGCCGTGATTTTCGGCAAATTCCTGGCCGTCACCCGGATCCCGTTTGAAATTGCCGGATGGGTATCAGGTCTGGAGATCTCGCCGGTACTGGTTCTGGGCGTGATTTTGCTGATTTATTTTTTCGGCGGCTGTTTCATGGATGCCCTGGCTTTTGTCACCCTGACCGTTCCCATTTTCTTTCCCGTGGTAATGGAACTGGGATATGATCCCATCTGGTTTGGCATCATCATCGTCATGGTCACGGAAATGGGGGTTATCACTCCCCCGGTGGGCATCAATGTGTATGTGGTCTATGGGGTGGCGAAAAATGTACTGGATGAAGGGGTGGCGCTGGAAAAAATCTTTAAAGGGATTTTTCCGTTTCTCATCGCGGTGATCATAGGCGTCCTCATTATGATCATTTTTCCACAGATCATCATGTATCTGCCCAACCTCATGTACTGACCCATGACGCTCCCTGTTCATAAAAGAAGGCCGGCACTCCGTTTTTGGATGTGCCGGCCTTTTTCTCTTTAGAACGTGTATCCAATCGAAAAATGCACCCGGCCCGAATCCTCACCGGTTTCCGGATTCAGCCGGTACCCGTACAGCAGTCCGACCGGCCCCACCGGGGTCATGTACCGCAACCCGGACCCGATGGTATATTTGAATCCTTCATTTTGCCCGGCTCTCGGCGCGTCCTGCAATGTGCCGGCATCCACGAAAACCGGCAGTTCCAGGTTGCCGCCCAGATCGATCCGGGCTTCGATAGAACCGGCCATCCGGGTTTTACCTCCTAAAGGATCTCCGAAATCATCCACCAGCAGTTCATTTTCATCAAACCCGCGGACATCTGAAATCCCCCCCAGATAGAACAACTGATCGTCCGGCAGCTGTGCGTCAGCGGAAAAATTCTGCAGTGTCCCGTACATGGCTTGAAAGGCCAGAACCAGCCTGGGAAAAGGCTGGGTATAGTATTTGGCTTTCACCTGGTATTTCATGAAGTTGTCCAGATCTTCGAAAATATCCCGGGTATACCCGGCCGACGCATTCAGATAAACACCGCGGGTGGGCCGGGCATGGGAATCCACCGATGACCAGGTCACAAACGGGGTGGCGGACAGAATCCCGCGGGCCGCATAGATATCGGGATCGATGGCAGTATCTCTTCCAGTGGGATACTGTTCTCTGGATTCCAGGCCGAAACTGGTTCCCAGCATCAGGTTCCGGGTCAGCTGCCTTTCAAACATCAGGGAAGATCCATATTTCCGGGTACCGAAATTCTGATTTTTAAGTTCCTCCTCAGACGCATATATGTTCAGATCCGTATACACCCGTTGGCCGAGAAAATCATAATCCGTGACCCCCAGAACGGCCTCATATCCGATACCTGACACACCGGCGTCCAGATACAGTTTCCGGTTGGTTCCCAGCCAGTTCCGATTCCCGGCGGACACGGCAAGATAGGCATCTTTGGCCGTGTCATACCCGATGCTGGTTTCCAGAAACCAGGGATTTTTCTCTTCCACGTCTGCTGTGAAAAACACGGTATCCAGTTTTTCCTGAATGCCGACGGCTCTGAAATTCGCCCGTTCCAGGCACTGAAGATCCCTGATATCGTTTTGAAGATCCAAAAATCCGTTCAAAGATACGGGCGCGTCTTTTTCCAGGGTATTATGCCGGAGAATGACATCGTCTCTGGTGTCGAAATTACCGAACACCCATACCCCGCCCACCGTGGCTCTCCGGCCGGGGACGATCCGGTAGATCACTTTGCAGTCCCGGCCGTCCGGTTCGATCCGGGTGAAGACTTCCGCGTAGATATAACCCTGGTCCCCCAGAAAAGAGAGAATCTCGGTCCGGTCGTCTCCCACTTGTGAGGGCAGAAAATATTGATTTTCCCGGGTTTCAATGATCTGGTGAAGCGCCTCGGGTTCGATGCCGTCCGGTATGCCTTCAACCATGACCCCTGTGACCTGTTTCCGGTATCCTTCTTCTACGGTAAACACCACATCGGCCTTCTGCCTGTTTTTCTCATCCGTCTCGTTCCAGGTCACATCCGCTGATACCTGCGTGTTTTCAAACCCCTGACCCCTGTAAATATTTTCCAGGGTTTGGCGGTCCGACTCGGGCATGTTTTCGACATAAGGGCCGTCATAAAACATCCCTTTTTCCCGGGTATTGAGCTGTGATGCGATTTTTTTTTCATTCAGTGTGTTCACTCCGTTGATCTTAGTGGTCTCCACCAGATACCGGGTGTTTTCCTCAATTTGAATCTGGATCTCTTTCACCGGTTTCCGCCGGTCTTCTGAACGGATTTTTGCCGTGAAATCGACTTCACACTCCTTGTATCCCGCTTTCTCATACCGGTCCCGGATATTTTTCACGCTGCGCCTGAGCCCGAAATTATTGCGGTTTCCCTTTGTCCAGATAGTCAGATCCTTTTTCAGTATCCGGTCGCTGAATTCCCGGTTTCCGGAAAACGACACCCGGTATTTCGGCCCTTCATCGATATGAATCTTCAATCGGCTGATTTTCTGTGCCGTATCGGTCTCCAGATCAAAATCAACCGCTGCTTCGGCAAACCCTTTTTTCCGGTAAAAAGACAGCAGTTCCTTTACATCAGCCGCCACTTTTGACGAATCGGTTTTTTCTCCCCGGCTCCAGAAAAACAGGGGCAGCTGATAAGATTTCATGCGCATTTTCAACCGGGTATCCGAAAATGTGCGGTTCCCGTTGATCTCGATGTCAACGATTCGAAGCGGCACATTTTTCTCCACCTCGATAAACACATTCTTTTCAAGACTTTCCGCCGCTTCCGTGCGAATCTGCACCTGCGCATCCACATACCCTTTTTCCGTCATCACCGATTGCACGGCCTGAACGTTTTTTTCCACCTGATCCGGAAAAAACGGGCCGCCGACCCGGTAATCGGTGGCCCTGACAATGGTCTGGGCAAACACGGGAAACGCCCCGTTCACCTTGATGCGCTTCACCAGCATCACCGGCGTCAGCCGAAACGTCAGAGTGATGGATGCCGCGTCCAAATCCGGATCAGGAACATCGATGGCACTGAACCGTCCGGACTGTTTGAGAAGCGAAATCGTGGTGGCAAGGGTCTGCGCATCGAACCGGTCACCCGGCTGGAACTGAATCATCCGGCCGGCCATGGCGTGCAATTTTGACTGCCGGTCAGGGGTACCGCCCTGAATATTCACATCGATGCGTTTAATCACCGGCTGATCCGCCCGGGCATGGACCGGTGTGAACCACATGATCGTCCCGGTCATCAGCGATATCAGCCATAAAATCATCAACACCCGGTACAGGGGCATCTTTTGTTGTCCTGTCCTGTTCATAATCGCCTCTGATATTTTCAAATCTATCTGAACTCCAGCTTCAGGGTGATCTCGGTGCCGAAATCCCCCTTTGAATCGTTGAATGCCCTGAGTATGACATTTTCCAGCATTTTATATTCCGCAGCATTGGTGTGAACGGTCTCCTGGTCTTCGGTGTCCATGGAATAGATCACCTCCAGCCGTTCCGACAGCTTTTTGCCCATGGTGACGCTGACACTGCCGCCCTGACCACCGGATTCGTCATATCCGAGCGCAAACGTATCCAGCGGTGTGGATGCGGCCACTTCCTGACTGATCATTTCCGATGCCTTGTCCGCCAGAATTCCGGTATAGGAGCCGCCGCCCTCGCCCAGCTCTTTTGTGGTTTTACCGATAATGAGCAGAGACAGGATATCTTCATGAGTTTCCGCCGGATCGGAATACAGTCTGAACCTCAGGTTGTCGGTTTTCCCGCTGACATCCATGTATATGACCCATTTACGGATGGCCGTGTTTGCCTGAAGGGTGATTTTCGGATCGATCCTGAACGGATCCACAAAATCGATGATCCCTGTTTCAATGTCAAACTGGCGTTTCTGATAGACCACGGTTCCTTCCGCAATATTGGCACGGCCGGTGATCACCGGTTGACTGACCGTGCCGGTGATTTTCAGATCCGGCTCCACCATGATAAAGGCCAGGTTGTTGTCCAGTATGAACGGATCTTTGTAATTCACGGCAATATCCAAAGCCGTCCTTTCAAAAAAGGAAGGGTCGCCGGGTTCAGAAGCGGTGTCAACCGGTCCGGCACGGCCCATTTTCCGGCTTTCCAGGGCCTCGGCCAGATCAAACTCGAAATCCCGGTAAAATTCCCCGTGAATCATCTCCACCTTTCCGGTCAGCGCGGCTTTTTCCCGGGAACCCGAAAAGGTCAGATCCGTATTAAAAGCTGCTTCCAGCGTATCTTCCACAGATACAGCGACATTACGGGTCATCAATGTCGCCTGACCGGACACCGGCATGAAATCTTCCAGTTCCAGATCACCCGAAACATCCAGGGTGCCCTGACCCAGATCCGCTGTCAGAGATGCGATTGTCAGCCGGTCATTGGACAGGTTCACGGTTCCGTTGAGATTCGATACCACCAGTCCGGCTTCCGGAACCGGATAATGCAGTCCCGCCAGCACGATCCCGGCATTCACCGTTGGATCGGAAAACGATCCGTCCGCCTCCGCCGACACCTTGATGGTGCCGGCGGCAGGTTTCAACTGCTCGGTGATCTGCGGCGGCAGGCTCATGTTGATCCGCCCGCTGGATTTGATCTGGCCGTCCACCTGTCCGGACACACCGGAAAGGCCGGCAGTGTTGAGAAACGGAGCAAGCGGCGTGGCGGCAAAGGTGCTGTTGACATCAAACTGCAAGGTTTCCGGATTAAATGCTGCTTTCAGATCGATGGTCTGATCCAGGGTCACTGACAGGTCTAGCCCGCTTTGATTCGACGGATTCAATTCCAGTACCGCCTGAATGGCTTTTACCGGAATCATACCCCCGATACCGGTCACTGATGGGTCTGCCGGACCTGTTTCTTTTCTCTGTGACAAATCCAGGGACAGATCCAGAGACGATTCCAGAAATTCCACCCACACGGTTTCCGTGTCGCCTTGCCCAACCGGTACAGTGATATCACCGGCTGAAAAATTCAATGTCGCGGTGATGGTTTCCATGTTTTTTTCAAAATCCGGTGTGCTGCCGCCGCCAAATCCCACTGTCGCCCCTCCGTTCAGGCTGACGCGGCCCTGGTTGATTTGCGTGGTCAGTTCATGAATCGTCACCCGGTCCGGAGACAGGGTCATGCGACCGTTGAGACCGGTGATCGCCAAGGAGGCACCTTCCGGGTGCCAGGCCAGATCCGTCAGGTCCACGATGGCATTAAAATCCGGATTCCGGACCGTGCCGGAGACATCCGCTTCAATGCTCACGCTCCCGTTGGCAGATGACAGGTGCGTTTTTACCGGTGTGGTCAGTTCTTCTGGCAGAGTTCCGGCGGACCGGACCCAGCCTTGTACCCCGCCGCTGATACCGGTCATCCCCACGGCTGACAGCAGCGGGCTGAAATCCCCGTCAGAAAAATCGATGTCAAGGGTATATGCGGATGTATCCATATCCAGCGCACCGGTAATATCCACCAGATTCTCCAGAAACAGGGAAACCTGTGGGTCGTTCAGATCGATCCGGGCGCTCATGTTCTGCCGCGGAATGGTGATATCAGCGATGTCCGCAACCGCCGGAGACGTGCCCATGTCATAAGTGACTCGGGTTTTGAGATCAAGCGACACCTCGCTGTCCAGAAACCGTGGATCCACCCCTAAGTTTGCATGGGCCAGCACTGTTTCCGGCCGGATCTTTCCCTTTGTATTCAATGCTGTCTGAATCTGTTTTTTCAAAATGAAACCCGTATCAAACAGATCGGCCGAACCTGCGGCCGCCAGATCCAGGCCCGGTCCCTGGACAGTGAAATCTGTCAGCGTGGCATGCCCTTGCTGATCCAGATTCGCCTTGACATCCAGCCGATCCAGAACCATACCGGCAGCCCCGAGATCACGGGCTTTCAGGGTGGCGGTAATCGCCGGCCCGCTCACAGGCCCTTGCGCCTGAACCGCCGCATTCACCCGCCCCCGGGCCGGAAACAGTCCAAATGCCCGGGTGGCGGCATCCAGATCATCGGAAGACACGGTGAGCTCCATGTCAAGCATCTGATCGGTCAGATGATACTTTCCTGAGCCCCGCACCTGTGCCGGAGGCGTATCCACCGTCAGTTGATCCAGGGTCAGCAGCCGGGTGTCAATATCTCCGGACACCTGAATATTCAGATCCAGGGGGTCGATGTCTGCCTGATCCTGTTTAAATTCTTTGAAAACAGCGGCCAGGTCGTACCCGGCGGACAGCGTCTCTACGGAAACACCCCGGCCCTGAACCCGGCCCCGGGAAGTGAATTGCCCTGAAAATCCGGGGATCCATGGGGCCAGCTGTTTGAGATCCCCGCCGGTCTGGTTGAATGACAGGGTATAAGACAATAGATCCATATCCTGAACCGGGTGCAAAAATCCTTCCGGAAACACCTGAGACAGATCGGCAGATCCGGAAAATGAGGTGCTGATTCCCAGCAGGTCCGCCTGCCCCGGTTCAAGGGTCAGCATCCGTTCTGCCAGATCCACGGAAACATCCAGGCTGGCGTCCTGAATATCCGGTGCCATGACCAGGTGCCGACCGGTAATTCCAATCTGTACAACCGGATCGTTGACTGGTCCCCGGCCGGACAGGGTCAGATGAAGGGTGCCGCCCAGGTCCGGGATATCCGGGGATATCCCGGAAACTGCCGCCAGGTCTGCGGTCAGATCAGCGGTCAGATCGATCTGCGGGTGATCCAGCAGATCCCTGACAGAACCGGATGCCGTCAACACCCCGATCCCTGCCTTCAGATCCATCTGGAAACTGCCGGATGTTTTTCCCTTCACTGACGCGGAAAGGCTCAAAGATTCGGCATCCAGGGTCTTCTGGGCGCTGATGAACACCACATCCCCCACCTCGACAGCCACAGCCCCGGACATCTGCTGCACGTCCACATCCGTCACTGTCACATCCAAAGATTTGACCGCCACCGTGTTTTCAGGATCTGAAAATGACACCGTGCCGCGGGTGATCTGTGCAGTTTTAATTGCCACATTCAATGGCAGCCCGGCACGGGACGCGTCCTTTTCCGGCGGCTCATCCGGCATGTCCTCCCCGGCTACCAGGGCTTCCAGAACATTGAGTTTGCCGTTTTCATCTGCTGTCAGATCCAGATTCAGCCCATCGATCTGAAAATGACGGACCTCCAGAACCCTTTCAAACAAAGCGCTCCAGCGGATCTGCAGACCCAGCGAATCAAATGACAGGCAGGCATTGCCCGCCCTGTC